>NZ_JPJG01000041.1 GCF_000765235.1 Oscillibacter sp. ER4
TGTAAATTTCAGCCACTGAGCACCACTTGCACGGAAAAACAGCTCCACTTTCACGGAGATTCAGCGCCACTCTCGCGGGCATGAGGTCCACCGAGAGCAGAGGGGCTTTTGCCCCTCTGCTCCGTAGAATCAAACTCGGTTCCAGCGGTCAATAATCTTTCTGGATTGCTCCCAAATATCCTGCTCACTCCAGGTATATCCGTCGCCAGGTTCCTCGGAGAACAGCGCAAGGATCTCTTCCTTAGCATGTTCGGCGTTCTTCGCATTGAGGAACCAGCTTTGCAGATCCGTGTCCAACATCTGGCGGGTAATCGTCACCTCAATCACCAGCCTCTCCAGGAACAGCTCCCATGCTTCTCAAGCCATGGCGTTCCCTCATGGAGACCTTGCCATCAATCAGAACCTCATAGGCATTGTGGACGATGCGGTCCATAATAGCCTCAGAAATAGGGCTTCGGTCATCAGAGTCAGGATTAATGCGCTCGTACCATTCATCCGTGTTGTATTGGGTACAGAAGATGGTCGCACCCCGGTCACTGCGCATCTCAACAATCTCCAGCAGGTTGTAGGATTCCTGAGGTGTCAGGCAGCGGATAAGCCACTCATCCAGAATCAGCAGATCGTACTTTCGGTAGCTTTTAATCAGTTTCTTCAGCTCTCCGCTTGCCTGTGCCAGGCTCAATTCCTCCAACAGTTCCGGGAGTCGGATATATCGCACAGACTTGTATTTGCGGCAGGCCGCGTTTCCAAGAGCACAGGCCAGAAAGGTTTTTCCGCTGCCGGAAGCGCCTTTTAAGATAATGTGGTGGCCGTCTTCAATGTATTTGCATGTGGCAAAGCGGAGAATTTGGGTTTTGTCCAATCTGCGGTCTTCGTGGTATTCAATATCCTCAATCATGGCGCCGGGGGCGGCAAAATGTGCTTCCCGGATGCAGCGTGCCAGTTTGTTCTGCTGGCGCCTGTTCCATTCCGCATCAACCATCAGGGCAAACCGTTCTTCAAACCCAAGCATGCTGTATGCAGCCGGATCGCCTAGCTGGCGCTCAAATTCAGCGGCCATTGCGCTGAAACGCATTGCCTTCAGTGCCTCAATGGTGGAGTTGTTCATCATTTGCTGCTACCTCCTTTTCGGAAGTAGGCAGCGCCGCGGGTTATGCCGTGCTGGGTGTTGGCCTTAGGAACCTCCGGCTTTTTCGGCGTGGCAACCTTGTCTTGCCCATTCTTGAGAATGGTACTGAGCGTTCGGATGGACGGCGTAGAAGTGAACGCCAACAGCCGCTCGCAGGCATTTTCCAACCGTGCTGCACCATAACGGTCTGCCAGCCTTGTTATACTGGCACAGGCCTTATAGCCTTGCTCGGTTTCTTTGCCGCTTGTGAGGAAATATCGGACAACAGAAGCGGTATGTTCACCAACAGAGCTGCCCCAGGATGTGAACTCGCTTTCGTTGTAATTCAGATACTTCCTATGTTCCGGCGTCATATGCTCCGGCTTTACCACAGGATCGCGAAGTACCGTTCGGTGCCGTGCATGCATAGCAACTCTGGTACCGCGGTAGAAAACCTCAACCGCGTTTTTGGTCAGGCGCAGGTTCACCTTTTCGCCAATCAGATCAAAGGGGACGGAGTATTTGTTCATGCCATCAAAAACCAGGTAATCAGGCCCAACCGTTATATCAGGAGGCCAGACAGCTGGCTCATATGCGGCAGTCGGAAGAGGCTTCATAAACTCCTGCTCTTCGGTCAGAAAGGCGCTTCTGCGGCAGCCTTCGCGCTTTTTAAACGGGCGGTCATTCAATTCTTCCAGCTTCTCAGCCACCGCTTCCTGCGCTTCGCGTATGGAAAAGAACCGTCGGTCCCGTAGCGCCGCCAGGATCCAGGTTGAAGCAAACTTCACAGTCCCTTCTGCCAAGGGCTTGTCCTTAGGGTGCTCCACTCTGGCTGGGACAATCGCAGTATCGTAATGCTCAGCCAGTTCCTGGTAACTCCGGTTAAGAACTGTTTCATACCGGGTATTTTTCGTTACACCGGTCTTCAGATTATCCGGGATCAGCAGCCGGGTCACACCGCCGAAGTAGCTGTAGGCATGGGCATGACAAAGAAGCCAGTTTTCCAGCTTCATGTCGTCACAGGCCTCGGCATAGGCATAGCAGCTGCAAGGTAGAACCGCAACAAACAAATATGCCTTGGAGACATCCCCGGTAACCGGGTCATAGATATCCAGCGTGTTGCCGGCCCAGTCCACCTGCATAGCATCTCCCGGCTTGTGCTGTATCCGCATGGTTGCCTTGGTAATCCGTGCCCATTGCCGATATTTCTCGCAGAACTGTGTGTACATGTACGGTGTGGTACCGTCATTTTCGCATCGTCTGCAATATTCTGTCCACAACAATGTCAAATTTACCCCCGGACGTGCTAACTCTTTGTGGATGTAGGGATAGTCCGGCTGGGTGTAAAGTGTCTCCGCTGTAGACTTTTCTGGGAAGAGGATTCGCTTCAGCATTTCGTTGGTAACGGTGTCATCCAACGGCCAACTTACTCCTGCTTTCTTTGCTGCTTCCAGGATATCACGGATCGTGTGTCTGGAACTGTGTACAATCGAGGCGATACAGCGCTGGCTGTTCTTCGGGTCACTACTCAATCGCAGGATTTCCATGTAGTCTACCATAGGTAGCCCTCCTTATGATTTTAGTCACGTTTACACGTGCCGTCATCATTATAAGGGCTATTGGCGCTCTCCGCCGTGACAGCGGAGCTATTTTGCCGTGACACTGGGGCTAAATCTCCGTGCAAGTGGTGCTCATGATCCGAAATTTACA
>NZ_JPJG01000042.1 GCF_000765235.1 Oscillibacter sp. ER4
CTTGCCGCCTGCTCTTCACAGACAGCAAGCCCTTTCGGCTGCTTGAACAATTTTTACTTCAGAATATTGTCTAACTTTTTGGGGTCACTTCATAGCCGGGTGGTCGTAAAACAGTAAACTCAAAAAATGGTGAAAACCTTGAGTTTTCAAGGGGTGCGGCGTGACTTCGGTCACGCCGTTTCCTCTTTCATCAGCTCATTCAGCGGGATGAAGCCCAGCCCTTCGTACTTGATGTGGATGTGCTGCACACGCTTTCCGCTGGATTTGTCCGGCGCGTCCACATAGATAGCTGACACCAGCTCCCGCAGAGCGTAGCCGTCCAGCTCGTCGATTCCCACATACCTGTGCGCCGTCTGAATGAACTTTTCAATGTTTTCGTTCTGTCGTTCCTGTACTTCAATTTCCTGCCGCAAGGTGATGCACTCGGCCTCCAACTGCTTCTGCTCCGTTTCATAGGTCAGGCTCAGCATATCGAAGCGTTCATCACTCAGCCGCCCGCTGGCGTTGTCCTCGTAAATCCTGATAAACAGGCGTTTCAACTCAGCGATGCGGTTTTCGTTTCGTTCCAGCTGCTTTCTGCGGATGCGGATCTGCTCGCTGCTTTCCAGCCGGAGTTGTTCCTCCATCACTGCACGGAAATGTGCCTCATGCCGCAGAATATAGCCCGTCACAGCCTGAATGTGTTTCAGAACCACACGCTCCAAAACCTTGACCCGAATGAAGTGTCCCTTGCACTTCTCCTTGTCCTTGCGGTGCAGCGAACAATCAAAGAAGTCCTGTGCCGGATCGCCGTTGTTGGATGAGCCATAGTTCATTTTGGAACCGCAGTCGGAGCAGTACACCAGCCCGGAAAAGATGCTGCTTCGGCCTGTGCGGGTCATTCGGTGCCGCTGCTGCCGGATTTCCTGCACCTTCTCAAACACAGCATCCTCAATGATACGCTCGTGGGTGTTTGGAAAGATGGCCTGTTTCTCAATGGGCGTTTCCCGCTGCTTTTTGTCCCAGATGGAGTTGGTATAGGTCTTGAAGTTCACCGTACAGCCTGTGTACTCCCGGCGTTCCAGAATCGCCACAATGGTACTGCTGTGCCAGTCGTAGGGGTCCTCCGGTTTCTTGTTTGGGGTCTTGATTCCCTGCAAGGCTCTGTATGCGCTGGGCGTCAGCACCTTGTCCGCTTTCAGTTGGTTGGCGATCTGCTTGGGACCCCGCCCCTCCATGCACATAGAGAAAATACGCTTCACCACATCGGCGGACACCGGGTCAACCACCCAGCGGCGGGGATTCTCCGGGTCTTTCACATAGCCATAGGGCACATTGGTGGTCAGGGGTAAGCAGCGCAAGGGAGGCACTCCCTTGTTCGGAACGAAGTGACGCAAAACAGCCCAGACTTCAATTGTCCGGGCTGTTCGCTCCGCAGGACGCACAATACAGGGTTTACCCTGTATAGAAGTGCGCCATTAGCAATGGAGAAATCGACCGCTACTTATCGTCGTCTGCACCGATGCGGGCTTAATATCCGAAGTGACAAGAATTGTCCATCTATTCCACTGCTCGTGTGTTTGATTTATAGTGATCTTCCTATGCCGTTTACGGCGTTAGATTTTCGAAATCTGTTTGTGTTCAATCACAGAAGAATCTCTTAAATGCTTATTTCGCAGGATCTATCGTGACATAGACAGTCAGCTTATTCTGCCCCACATCGATCCAATCCATGGGCTGGGTACAATCATAATCGTAGTACAGCTGATAGCCCTCCATGGCGTCAAATTCCACCTCCGTGGACTTATCCACATGGAAAGCCTGTTCCTCGGAATTCTCTTTTCCGGGATTGATGATCACGTTCAGATAGCAGGCGTCCTCCGGGAACAGAATATTCATAGCCGCCTGCTCCTCCATGAGCCGGGGTTCATCGTAGAGAATATTGCTGCGGGTCACGGAGACTACGCTGCCGTCCTCTGCACTATGCTCCGTCACCTCCATGCCGGTGATTAGGCCGGTCGCATCGTCGATAAAGTAAATGACCTCGCTGTTGATTCCTGTCAGACCATTCTGCCTGGCGGCGGTCAGGGTGGTGGTTCCATACTCCGTGCTGTCAGCCTTGTCCGCCACGGTCTCATAGTCATATAGCTGACGCGCCAGCCAGCGGTCAGACACCATGGCTTCATACTCAGACGCCGGGCACAGCGTCATCGTTTTCAGACCGTCTTTTTCGCAGGTATACAGGGCACCGGGAACGTCATCGTTGATGTATCCCGCCTCGCAGTATACGACCTGGTCAGCATCATCGTACTGTTCGTAGTCATACCACAGGCGGCCATCGGAACTGACGAATTGACTGACAGTCTTATTCTGCCAGTTGTTCTCCCCGTCCCAGGTCTCGGAGACGCAGGTCACCGCGCTGTGTTCCTTCATAATCATGGGGATGCTGTTGCTGTTTCGAAGGTCTGTGATCTCCGGATCATCCTGTCCACTGATGGGCATAACGGAAGCGTTGGAGACGTCGGCTACTTTTCCATCCTTGCAGGTAACATTCAGCGCCCGGATTTCCTCCAGCGCATCATCCCTGGCATAGGTGAAAGACACAACTGTCTCGCCGTCTCCCAGCGCCCGGAAGCTGGCAACAAAGGTGCCGTCATTGTCCTCCTGCGTGAGCAGTTCCAACAGGGTGGTGTCGTCGATGGTAAAGTTCCAAATGAATCCTTCCTTTTCGGCGGGAAGGCGGATGGTCAGAATGCCTGCTTCCTGATCAATTTCATACCAGGTGTCGGATGTTTGTTCTTCCAAGGAGCTTCCGTCAGCTTTTCCTTCACTGGTGTTCTGTCGGCCGCACCCGGCCAGCAGCCCTGTCACGCAGGCGAGAGACAGGATCAGGGCAAGTATCTTTTTTGCGTTGTATTTTTCTTTCTGAATCATATCATGTTACCTCGATTCTATATGTCGATCCATCAGGGAATCCAATAGCGGATGATCTGCACCACCTGCTCCTGCCGGACAGTGATGACCGTGTTGTAGCAGTTGAAGGGCGTTTCGCTGGCCTGAATAGCCGCAGGGACGTCCTCGTACTCATAAACCAGGCCATCAGGTTCCTGTTCCAGGTCGGCGTGGTCCTCAAAGGTGCAGTCAGTGGATACGGGCAGGGTGATCGTTCCCAGATCATAGTAGATCGGATGGTCATCCATTGCGTAGGTGCGGTACAGACCGTCATCCTCAATCAGCTCTACGCCGCCGCTTTCGATGCCGCCGTTGATGATGACGGTGCCGTTATCCCGCCGGATGCTCTCAACGGTCACCGGCTTCCGACAGACCTGGATCTGGTCGCCTTCTTTCAAATCCTGAATATCTTCCAGTTCATAGCGGTCATAGTCATAGATCTCCGCGGTCAGGGAATACCCATCCCCGGTTTTGACAAGGTCCGCTGCCGTGAAGTCCACAGAGTATCCGCCGTCGGCAAAGGCGTCCTCCACACTTTCCATCGGATACAGCGGCATGACGTACCCCAGCTTCTCCACAATGGTTTGGGCAGTGTCCAGCAGCATCTGGGCATCGCTGCCACCGACAACACACCACTGCGTCTCGGCCTCCGGAGCATACCAGCCCACCCAGGCCGCATCCTCGGACTTGCGCAGCTGGACGGAAACATCTTCGCCGCTCCAGTCCAGGCTCTCCGTCCAGTCAGCATAAATACCGGAGATGTCCTGGGGCTGCTCTGCCTTTAAGGCACGACAGTAGTACGACTGTCCGCCCTGTTCAAAATTGACTTCGGCCATTTGCTTGTCGCTTTCCCCTGTGTCGATCAGGTAGTAAGAGGTGCCGGAGGCACTTTCCGGCAGGGGGATGGAGTACCCCAGCCGCTGAAACTCAGCTGCGCTGGATTCGTGCATGGGGTTTGCGATCATGCCCGGTTGGTCAGTGCCTCGGTGGGACAGGGTGATGGCAGTTACAGCTACTGCAAGACAGGCGGCAATCGCCCCGGCTCTGTACAGCCAGGACCGTCTCTTTTTCATAGGCTGCTGAGCTTCCTCCAGCAGATCATCGTCCACGGCGTTCATCCATTTTTGAAAACGAGTTTGATTCATAGGCTGATCCTTTCTTGTTCCAGTTCCGTGCGCAGCCGTTCCCGCGTGCGGAACAAGGATGTCTTAACCTTTGCTTCGCTGACACAGCATTCTTCCGCGATCTCCCGGATGCTCTCTCCATACCAGTAGCGGCGCAAAAAGAACACGCGGGCCTCAGCGCTCTGACGGCGCAGGAAGCCGTTCAGCACCCGGCGCAGCTCTGATGCATCCAGTTCTGTGTCCGGATCGCCCTGCCCGGTAGCGATCCAAGGTTCCAATTCCTCAAAAGCGTCGGTGAGGGCTGTACTGCGTTGGGCAGCAGTATTGTAGTTATAACGGTCCAATGCCAGATTCCGGGTGATGCGGGCCAGATAGGCCCGCAGAGAGCGGGGGCGTTCCGGCGGGATGGCATTCCAGACACGAAGGTAGGTGTCACTGACACACTCTTCCGTGTCCCTGGGGTCAGTCAGGAGCCGCTGGGCCACACTGCGGCACAGCGCACCATATTTCTTCTGGGTCTGGGTAATGGCTTCCTCACACCGCTGAAAGAACAACTGAATGATCTGCTGGTCTCCCATGGTGGCTGAAAGTTGAGCTTTCTTTGTTTCGATTTGTTCCATAGTGTTTCCCCCGGTACTTGAAGCGGCTTCATCCTATTAGACGGCACCATATCCGTTTTCGTTTCAGAAGTCAAGTGGAATATTTTTGGGCTATTCCAAGTTTAATGTAAGATTATAGATGATCAGAATAAATTTCCTGTAAGGCGGGCACCTTACAGGAAATTTCCGCTTTATCGTTTTTCCGCTTGTTATGTTTCAGTTCTTACAAAGAGATCCTTGAGGATTTGCTCCGGCGCCATGGTCATCGTTTGCCCTTTTCATCGGTATATGCTTCATCCACGTTCATTTTATTCTTCAGGGCTGTATTCCAATATGTCACCCGGCTGACATTGCAGCACGTCACATATCGCAGCCAATGTAGAAAACCGGATGGCGCTGATATGCCCGTTCTTCATCTTGGAAAGGTTCACATTTGCAACGCCGACTTTCTCCGACAACTCATTCAGGCTCATTTTCCGGTCCGCCATTACGCGGTCCAGCCTTAAAACAATATGTCCCATTGTCCGCCCCCTTACAGCGTTTCATCCGATTCTTTTTGGAGCTGAACCCCGTATTTGAATACAGTCACCAAACACATTGTTACGGCGAAAGCAATTAAGACGCCCCACTGAATGCTGATCCCGGTGTCTCTTCCGGCAGACAGGAACGCGGTAGACAGCGTTTCACCAATGGTGGCAAACAGCGCAACGGGAAGAAGAGAAAAACCGAATGCTCTCATCTTTGTCACAAGTTCTTCGCAGAACGGAGATTCACACTTTGCAAGCACCGCAAACAGTCTTTTCAGCATAAACAGAGCTGCGGCAGCAGAAGCAGCAAACAAAGTCGCGAAGATAAGGACTGACACCAAATTCGCCGAACGGTACTCAGCAGGCGATGACGTGGCTTCGATCACTTTTGTGTTTTCTTCGGAATGAATTTTGGCGGAAGAAAATGACTGGTTGAAAAATGAGAGTTCCATATTGAAATCCTGATCTTCAGGAGGAATAATCTTATTATTTCCACCGCTCAGCATTGCCTCGGGGCTTACGTCCCCCGCACAAGAAAAACCATCTGCAAGAATGTCCCACAGGGAATCGAAATTCTTTTCGTTGATCCTGAATTCGGCATGATTGGTAACGCGAACTGTTAGCGCATTCTTTGGAAGCGTAGACACAAAAATTGTAGCTACACAGCTCGCTGCAGCCGCTAAGATTGCTATGACCATTAAGACTGTCATTGCAATCTTGCCCACTTTGCCGAACTTGTGGAAGTTTGAAAGAGTTTTAGAATTCATAAGAACGCCTCCTACGCAAAACATAAATTATTTAACGTTTATCGTTATGTTTGCAGTATATACCGATACATATGCTTTGTCAAGAGATTTTTAATGTTTATCGTTAATTATTTTATGCTATCTTGAGACAAAAGCGGGTCATATTAGCTATCGATATACTTTATTCCGCATAGCCACAAGCTGCCTGTCCTCGTTCTGATCTTTGCTTGATACACGGATATAGCCGTAAGCAGGTCCTGCGATATTACCTCACCTCCCGGCGCTTCTGCCAGACTAAATCATAGCCCAGCACATCGGCCAGCTCCACGGCCTCAGTGTACCGCAGGGAGCCGCGCCGCAGCTTGCCGGACAGGTTGGGGACGCTGCTGCTCCAGCCGTGTTCGTCGGCCAGCAGCTCCACCACCTCCGTCATGGTCATGCCCTCCCGGGTAATGTAGGATTTCACTTCGTTGCGGCAGTTTTTTGCTTTGTTTCTGCTCATATTTGTAATCCCTTCTCCTTTTTGGATTCGCTCTGTGGTAGAATGGATGTGCTGGATGGCAACAGCCATTTGCCGCAGAGCGTTGTTTTGTTGTGGACGGCCATCCGCTGGAATTGCCGCCCGTGTATCCCTGTTCACAAGGGACACCTATCGTTTTTGCTGTTCTGCTTGCCTTTTTGTAGTTCGGTGAAAACGCACACGGAACGGCGTGCTGTGTTCGCTGCCCGGTGCATCGCTGATTGATATGGGCAACGGCACAAAAACAGCGGGTTCTTCGCTGTTTTCACATGGTTTGAAAATAGCTGTGGTTTTTTGCCGCTTTTCCCGAACTCGTTCCTGCCCGGAGGATCGCTCCCGGCGTTCCCGTCCCCGTTGGTATGCTCGCGCTTTTGCGGTCATGGCAAATACTTCGCCGGGGGACATATCCCATTCGGACAGTCATTCGATTTTCAAGGTTCAGGTGTTGTTACAGGTACAGTTTAACGAAAAAATACGCTCTTTCCCGTATATCCAAGAGGTTGGAAAAGAGCGCAAAACAGGCTGGATTTCCACGCTTAGAGACAGAAAGAAGGAGGGACATGCCATGCAGGTGAAACTCACCATACAGGAGCGATTGAAGGATTTGCGAGTGGAACGGGGCCTGACGCTGGAACAGCTTGCGGAGCAGACCGGGCTTTCCAAGTCCGCCCTCGGCAAATATGAGGCAGACGATTTCAAGGACATCAGCCCATTCAGCATTGTCACGCTGGCGAAGTTCTACGGCGTGTCCACGGACTATCTGCTGGGTATGACAGAAACGAAAAATCACCCAGACACAGAGCTGGACGCTCTGCATCTGAGTGATGATGCCATAGAAGTATTAAAGGCGGGACAGTTCAATCACCGGCTGCTGTCTGAAATGCTTTGCCACAAAGATTTTCAGCGTATGATGCTGGACGCAGAAATCTATGTGGACAGGATCGCTGATATGCGGATCAACGATATGAACGCCATGCTGGAAGCAGTACGGAAGATGGCCCTGATGAAGCAGGACGGACAGGACGATCTTGCCACCCGGACATTGGAGCTGGCCCAGGTGCGGGAGGATGACTATTTCGGTCATGTGCTTGCCGACGATCTGAAGGCGATCCTCCGTGACATTCGGGAGGAACACAGCAACGATACCACAACGGCAGACACACCCTCTATTGCAGAGGAAGTTCAGAGCCAGTTGCAGGATGCCATGAACTTTGAGTGCAGTGACGCTGAGAAACAGGCAAGGATATTCCTTACGACATTCGGCATTGACTACGACGCCATTACCAAGGAGCAATTCATCAATCTCATCGAAGTGTTAAAGTTGTCCAAACACATGAAAAGCCCAACTAACCAGCGTGGCAAGGCACTGCCATACCAGCCGCATGGAAAAGGGAAACGGAAACGCAAATAAACAGAAAAACACGCCATACTCAGCCTTTGAAGCTGAATATGGCGTGTTTTTTCGTTGACCAATCCCGTCTGACAGATGCTCATTTCGTGTTATTTGGCTAACACTGTTTTACGAACACCTGCCCTTCGCCGTCCTCTTTTTTTGAGGGGGATGCGCTCCGCTGCAGCGCACGCGCCGCAGGCGCGCACACTCCGCTCCGTGAGAAGAATAAATCGCCACGCGCATGGAAATCGGTGAAGCGCCGCCGGTGGCGGATGAAGCGAGCCGGTTTCGAGGAAGTGGCACGATTGGCGCGCCCGAAAGGGCGCGGGAATCGTAATGCCACGACGGTGAACTGCGGAGCAAGAAGAATAAATCGTCACGCGCATGTCGCGGCGATTTATGATTAAGATTATTTGCCGCCTGCGGGCGGCAAAGTCTGCGACGCCTTTTGGTGCGTGATGAGGGTCTCTGCTTCTATTTTTCATTTTTGGCGCTGTTTTGCGCCGGAGGCGCAAAATGCGCGGCGGGGGTGCGTTAGCTGTTTTGCGCGGAGCGCAAAATGCGCTTGGGGGGACGGGCTGTTTCAAGCCGGAGGCTCGAAATGCGCCTTTGCTGAATCTATATTGGGATAGGGCGGCTCTCTTTTCGGAGGGCCGTCTTTTTTGCAGGATGGCTGTCATTTCAGGATTTCTGACTGCGGTTTTCTGCATGAAAGGATGCTTTGAATGTTTCAAATGTATGGAATATTTGGCGGAGTTAAACAAATGTTTTCTACCGTTTTTAGATATTTTACACATATTTGCACAGGAAAGTTCAGTCACCTTTTTTCTGTAAAGGGGAAGACAAAAAAATACTCCATGATATAATGATTCTGCAATGACGGGGCGCGAGCCCTGAACAATACGATCACAACTTTCGTGGAGGATTATCATTATGGCTATCAAAGTGGGCATCAACGGCTTCGGCCGCATCGGCCGTGTCGTGCTGCGCATTATGTCTGAGCGTCCGGAGCAGTTTGACATCTGCGGCATCAACCTGCGCAAGGCAGACCTCGACTATATGGTCTATCTCGTCAAGTACGACTCCGTGTTCCGCCAGTTCAACGGCACGGTCGAGCACGATGAGGAAAACCTCATCCTGAACGGTCACAAGATCCACATCTTCAGCGAGTCCGACGCTTCTCAGATCAACTGGGCCAGCTGCGGTGCGGAGTACATCGTCGAGTCCACCGGCGTTTACAACACCACCGAGAAGGCCTCCGCCCACTTTGCCGGCGGCGCGAAGAAGGTCATCCTGACCGCGCCCGCCAAGGACGATGTGACCCCCACGTTCGTCATGGGCGTCAACCATGAGCTGCTGCGCCCCGATATGAAGGTCGTCTCCAACGCCTCCTGCACCACCAACTGCTTAGCGCCCCTTGCCAAGGTCATCAACGACACATTCGGCATCGAACAGGCGCTCATGTCCACGATCCACGCCTCCACGTCCAAGCAGAAGACGGTCGACGGCCGCGGCGGCAGCGACTGGCGCACGGGCCGCTCGGTCTTCAACAACATCATTGCGTCCTCCACGGGTGCTGCCAAGGCCGTCGGCAAGGTCATCCCCGAGCTCAAGGGCAAGATGACCGGCATGAGCTTCCGCGTGCCCACGGCGGACGTCTCCGTCGTCGACCTGACCGCGCGCCTCAAAAAGCCCGCCACCTATGCCGAGATCTGCGACGCCATCCACGCCGCGAGCGAAGGCTCCCTCAAGGGCATCCTCGCCTACACGCGCGACCAGATCGTCTCGCAGGACCTCGTCGGCAACCCGCACCCGAGCGTCTTCGACGAGACTGCCGGCATCATGCTCGACGACAACTTCGTCAAGCTAATCTCCTGGTACGACAATGAGTGGGGTTACTCCAACATGGTCGTGCGTCTGGTGGAGCACATGGCCAACATCGACAAATAAAAAGGAAAGGGATGCAGAGCATCCCTTTCCTTTTTATTTGAAGAGCTGCACTTCGCTTCGTGCCTTGCCGCCCGCAAGGCGGCTGCGACACGCGCGAAGCGAGAAGAATAAATCGCCACGCACACGCCCCAGGGCGGCTTCTCTTGCCGCTCTGCGGCAATTCACCTTCTGTCGCGGCGATTTATGATTAAGATTATTTGCGCCGTGCGCGGCGCAAACTCTGCGAGGCTTTTTAATCTTTTTCGTCCTTCGGTGCTTCTGCGCCGGAGGGCGTTTCTTTTTCCTTGGTCTCTGCTGCTTTTGCTTCGAGCTCGGCGACGGTCGTGTCGTCTTCCATGCCGCGGGCGTGGAGAACGTCGTCGCGGGTGAGGGTCATCAAATCATCCTTTGTAAAGCTCTCCATCTTCGCGAGGCGGTTGGCCTGCGCGGTCAAGATCTGCTCGAAGAGGTTGCGCACGCCGCGCGCGTTGCCGAACGTCACACCGTCGGCGTTCTCATCGTAGATGAAGTCCTTGACGTCCTGCTCGGCGTCGGGAGAGAGGGTGTACTGCGACTTGCGGCACTGCATTTTGAAAATCTCGAGCATCTCGTCGAGCGTGTAGTCGTCAAAGTGCAGGTAGCGGTTGAAGCGGGACTCAAGGCCGGGGTTCGATTGGATGAACTTTTCCATCAAGCCATCGTAGCCCGCGACGATCACGACGAGATCGTCGCGGTGATCCTCCATCGCCTTGAGCAGCGTGTCGATGGCCTCCTGACCGAAGTCGTTGTCGCCCTTGCCGTTGAGTGCGTAGGCCTCGTCGATAAACAGCACGCCGCCGAGCGCCTTTTCGATGACCTTGCTCGTCTTGATGGCCGTCTGACCGACGTAGCCCGCGACGAGCCCGCTGCGGTCGACCTCGACAAGTTGCCCCTTCGAGAGTATGCCGAGCGAGCGATAGATGCGCGCCATCAGGCGCGCGATCATCGTCTTGCCCGTGCCGGGATTGCCGGTAAAGACCATGTGGAGCGAAAAGTCCGCGTTGGGAAGCCCCATCTCCTCGCGCCGCTTGAAGACGGTCGCCATGTTGATGAGGTTATTCACCTCGCGCTTGACCTCGCCGAGGCCGACATAGCCGTCCAGCTCCGCCTTGAGATCCTCGATCTTCTCCGGCGGGGGAAGCGGCGCTTCCTCCTCTTTCTTCTCGTCCGCACCGGTGGAGGCGGCGGTCTTCTCGGGCTTCGCGCCCTTTTCGGGCGCGGTAGATTTCGGCGTGTCCTGCACCGGCGGCGCACCCCAGAAGTCGCTGCCCATGCGATTGAGACTGTTCTGCGTCATCGTGCGGATGACGTCGAGCTGCTGGAGGATGATCTCGTCCTTTTTATCCATGGTGATTCTCTCCCTTCATCCCGTAGGGCGTGTGCGCCATCGCGCGGAACAGACACGCCGTAATGAGGCCGCTGAGCGCGCCCGTGAAGAGCGACACCAGCAGCAGAAACGGCAGATAATAGAGCGGCGCGCCTGAGCCGAGCGTCAGCATCGCGGCGCAGACCTGGCCTATGTTGTGCGCCGCCGCGCCCGCGATCGAGACGCCGAAAATGCTGAGCTTTTTCGCCCCGCTCAAAAGCGCCATCACCAAAAGCGCCGACAGGGCGCCGAGCAGCGAGAATAAAAGCGCCGAGGCGTTGCCCGCGAACAGCGCGCCGAGCGTGCAGCGCACGAGCAATATGGAGAGCGCACTCGGAAAGCCGAGGGCGTAGAGCGCATAGAGCGTGACGATATTGGCAAGCCCGAGCTTCACGCCCGGCAGCGGCACAATGAGCGCCAGCGGAAAAAACGACTCCATGTAGGACAGCGCGAGCGCAAGCGCTGCGAGCACCGCGCAGAGCGTCAGCTCTCTTGTTTTGATCTTCATGCGCTCACCCCGCGATCAGGTCATAGTCGGACGCCGCGCCCTCCAGCGTGACCGCCACGCGGGCGGGAAGGCAGACGATGCTCTGCCCCACGCGCGAGATCGCGCCCGAGTGCACGCAGTCCTGATTCGGGCAGTCGCTCGAAGCGACGTACACCGCGCCGTCCGTTTCTTCCACGGTAAGCGTGTAGCCGCGGCTTTCGTAAACGCCGCCCTCGTAGCTGCTGAGCGCGCAGCGCTCAACGGTCTCGCCGTCAATGCTGACGCTGACCGTCAGCTCGCCCGCCGTCTTCGCGGCGAAAAGCGGGCGCGCAGCAAGAAGTCCCGCCAGCGCCAGCACCGCGAGCACCACGAGCGCATCCCAGAGCGTCGGCTTGAGCTTAGGCGAGCGATTCATAGGTGTACCCGCTTTCCTCGTTTGGTGTAAAGGCGGCGGCAAGACCGCCGGTATAGAGCACGCGCCCGTCGTCGGTGACGAAAATAAGCTCGAAATTCGTCCCCTGCGCGGCAAGGTCGTCGCGCAGCGCGAGCGCGCCGTCCGCGCCGAGGACGAAGCACGCCGTCGAAAGCGCGTCCGCCCATGCGCCGTTTTTGCACATGACCGTGACGCTGACGAGCCCGCTTTCCGCAGGGCTGCCGGTCTTGGGGTCGAGAATGTGATGGTAGCGCACGCCGTTTTCCTCAAAATAGCGCTCGTACACGCCGGAGGTCACGATGAACGCATCCGACGCGGACACGATGCCAAGATAGCTTTCCGTATCGCCGGGGTCCTTGACGGCGATGCGCCAGTCGCTGCCGTCGCTCTTTTTCCCCATGACGAACACATCGCCGCCGAGGTCGAGCGTCGCCGAGGTGACGCCCTCTTTTTCAAGCTGCGCGCGCAGAAGATCCGCCGCGTAGCCCTTGGCGATGCCGCCGAGGTCAAGCTGCGCGCCGTCTGACAGCGCGACCGAATAGCCGTCCGCCGTCTCTTCAAGCGCGACCTTATCCCGCCCCGTATGGGCGAGCAGCGCCGCCAGCTCATCCGCGGACGGCACGCGGCGTAAGTCCTTCGTAAAGCCCCAGGCGTCGAGCACGGGGGCAAGCGTCGGGTCAAACGCGCCGTCCGTCGCCTCCGAGATGGCGAGCGCCGTTTCGATCAGCGCGGGTAAGATATCATCCGCGCCGCATTCGACCGTCTCACCGTTCGATGCGTTGAGCGCATAGAGCTCACTGCCCTCCGCCGTGCGCGAGAGGACGGCTTCGTCCAACGTGTGCAGTTCCTTTTCCGCGCTCTCCAGCGCGGCAGCGGCGTTCTCGCCGTAAACCGTCAGGTTCATCACCGTGTCCATCGCGTACACCGTGCGCGTCTCGCTCTCGGCAGCCGTTTCGCCGCAGGCAGTGAGGGACAGGGCAAAAATCGTCAGCAGCAGCGCTGCAAGTTGTCTTTTCATAGGTTCTCCTGCGAAAACAATTTATCAAGCGTAGCTTATCAAATGTATTTTACCCGCGTCTGTGCGGTCTGTCAAAAGAAAAAATTCGAACCGCCGTGTGGAACGTCTATAAAAGGGGAGAGCCTCTTCTATAATAAGAGACTCTCCCCGATCTGCGTCTGCGCGCAGGCAAAATTATTTTCTCTCGAGCGAGGCGCGGTACGTGAGCCGCAGGAACGTGGCGTTCAGGATGACGCTCACGACTTCCGCGATCGGGAAGGCAAGCCACACAAGCTCGAGCCGCCCCGTGAGCGAGAGCAGATACGCCGCCGGCAGCAGCACTACGATCTGGCGGCAGACGGAATTTATGAGCGCGTAGATGGGCTTGCCGAGCGCCTGACACGCGCTGCCCGCGATGATGCTGAAGCCCGCGAGCGGGAAATGTACGCCGATGATGCGCAGAGCGACCCTGCCGATGGAGAGCATTTCGTCCGTCGGCGAGAACATCCCCAGCAGCGTTTCGGGGATGAGCTCGAAGAGCGCGCAGCCGACGCACATAATGCCGATGGCCGTGAAGACTGTCAGGCGGACGGTCTTACGCACGCGGTCGAATTTCTGCGCGCCGAAGTTGTACGACACGATGGGCACCATCGCGTTGTTGAGGCCGAAGCACGGCATGAAGATGAAGCTCTGGAGCTTGAAGTAAGCACCGAACACCGCGGTCGCCGCCTCGGTGAACGAGATGAGAATTTTGTTCATGCCGAACGTCATCACCGAGCCGATGGACTGCATGATGATCGACGGAATGCCGATGGCGTAGATGTCCGCCACCGTCGCGCGGTGGGGACGGATGTCCTTGAGGTGGATCTGCACCTCGGGATTTTTCTTGAGGTTCAGGAAAAGGCCGAGGCCCGCGCCGACGAACTGGCCGACGATCGTGGCGACCGCCGCGCCCGCGACCTCCATGCGGGGAAAGCCCAGAAGGCCGAAAATCAAAATCGGGTCGAGCACGATGTTGCACACCGCGCCCGCGATCTGCGAGATCATCGAAAGGTCCGTCCGCCCCGTGGACTGGAGCAGGCGCTCGCCGTAAATCTGCAGGAACAGTCCGAGCGAGCCGCCGATGCAGATCATCACATAATCACGGCCGTAGGCGATGATCTGCGCATTCTCCGTCTGAAAGCGGAAAAACGGCGTGGCGAGCGAAAAGCCGAGGACAGCAAAGACGGCGGCGGTGCAGAGCGTCAGGAAAAGTCCCGTGCCCGCGGCGCGGTCGACCGCCTGCATGTTCTTTTCACCCAGCGAACGCGCGAGCAGCGCGTTCATACCGACGCCCGTGCCCACGGCGAACGCGATGCACAGCGTTTGCAGCGGGAAAGCGAGCGATACGGCGTTCATTGCGTCCTGACTGAGCCGCGCGACGAACACGCTGTCGACAATGTTGTAGAGCGCCTGAAAGAGCATCGATATCATCACGGGCCCCGCCATGTTGGCCAGCAGCTTGCCGATGGGCATCGTGCCCATCTTGTTTTCTCTGGTATTTTCTTCCATGTTTCCTCCCTGCTTAACTTTTTCGTTCCTACATATAAAATTCCGGCGCCGCAGCGCCGGAATCAAAGTTTGATCATTTTTTGTCGCGACCTGTGCGTGACAAAAAATACTTTACAGAGTGCAAGTGTGCGAGCAACGCGAGTGCGCGCAGCACTCTGCAAGCCCCTCTCAAAAATGTGCTTCGCACATTTTTGAATTATTTTTTCAGCTCCCCGTTCGCAGACTTGGTGAGATACGCGTTGATGAAGCCGTCGAGGTCGCCGTCCATGACGGACTGGATGTTACCGGTCTCGTAGTCGGTGCGCGTGTCCTTGACGAGCTGATAGGGCATGAAGACGTAGGAGCGGATCTGGCTGCCCCATTCGATCTTGAGCTGCACGCCCTTGATGTCGGAGATCTTCTCCGCGTGCTGCTGAATTTTGAGTTCCATGAGCTTGGATTTGAGCATCTGCATGGCGTAGTCGCGGTTCTGGAACTGCGAGCGCTGCGTCTGGCAGGCGGTGACGATGCCCGTGGGCTTGTGGATGAGTCGAACGGCAGAGCTCGTCTTGTTGACGTGCTGGCCGCCGGCGCCGGACGCGCGGTAGACCTGCATTTCAATATCCTCGGGACGAATTTCGACCTCGATATCGTCGGGCAGCTCAGGCATGACCTCGAGGGCTGCAAAGCTCGTCTGGCGGCGGGCGTTCGCGTCGAACGGGGAAACGCGCACCAAGCGGTGCACGCCGTTTTCGCCCTTCAGATAGCCGTAGGCGTTCTCACCCTTGACCATGACCGTCGCGCTCTTGAGGCCGGCCTCGTCGCCGTCGAGATAGTCGAGCATCTCGAATTCAAAGCCGTGCTTGTTCGCCCACTGCATATACATGCGGTAGAGCATCTGCGCCCAGTCCTGCGCCTCGGTGCCGCCCGCGCCGGCGTGGAACGTCAAAATCGCGTTGCAGTTGTCGTATTCGCCGGAAAGGAGCGTCGTGAGTCGCGCCTGCTCCACATCGGCTTCGAGCTTACTGTAGCCCTCTTCGAGCTCTGGCAGCAAGCTCGCGTCGTCCATCTCCGTTCCCATGTCGATCAGCGCGAGCAGATCGTCGCGCGTGGAAACGAGCTTTTCGTAGCGGTGAATTTTATTGTGCAGCTGCTTGGAGCGCATCTGGTTTTTCTGCGAGCGCTCCAGATCGTTCCAGAAGCCGTCCTCGTGCGCCTCGAGCTCGAGGCGGTTCAGCTCCTGGCGGGCCTGCTCGATCTCCAGCGCCTTGAAGAGGTTTTCAAATGTTTCGTCCATCGCAAGCAGCTTCTGCTTGTAGGAATCGTATTCGATCACAGCCATGGCGTTCTCTCTCCTTACTTTTATCCTTCATTAGCCGAAAAAGTATATCACACACACCGTGCAAAGGCAAGAAAAATCCGCCTCTCGGGACGAAAATTCCCGTGGAAGCGGCCCTTTTTCGCCTTTCCGGCGATAAAAACAAAAAAGCCACGCTTTCGCGTGGTCGATACAACGGATCTCAGCGCTCGCTGATGATCTGCTTGGTGCTGCCGAAGATCATGTCGTCAACATCCTGCTTGATGAAGTTCTCAAACATATTCGTTTCCACGCTCCTTTCCTTCATTTACTTCAGTTTGTATTATAAGCGCGGAAAAGGCAAATTTCAATCGTCAGCTCTCATGGTTTTGCCCAAAAAATTAGCGACTTTTTCATGCAAGCTGCTATATCTACACTTGCATTTCCGTTATTCTCCACTTATAATAAAATAGAAATGATATTTGAAGCGGAGGAGTCGGACTATGGCGGCTTTCGTCACATTTGAGGATGTTTCCAAGGTCTACCACAGCGGAGAGATCGAAATTCGCGCGGTGGACCACATCAGCTTTACGATCGAAAAGGGTGAATTCTGCGTCATCGTCGGCCCCTCGGGCGCGGGCAAGACGACGGTTTTGAATATGCTCGGCGGCATGGACGCCTGCTCGGGCGGCACCATCACGGTCGACGGGACGCGCGTGAGCGGCTTCAACGCCCGCCAGCTCACGACGTATCGCCGCCACGACATCGGCTTTGTCTTCCAGTTCTATAACCTCGTCGGCAACCTGACGGCGCTTGAAAACGTCGAGCTCGCGGCGCAGATCTGTAAAGACCCGCTCGACGCAGCGACGGTCTTGAACGAAGTCGGCCTGTCCGCGCGCGCGAACAACTTCCCCGGTCAGCTCTCCGGCGGCGAGCAGCAGCGCGTCGCCATCGCCCGCGCGCTGGCGAAAAATCCGAAGCTCCTGCTCTGCGACGAGCCGACCGGCGCGCTCGACTATGTGACTGGCAAGCAGATCCTCAAGCTCTTGCAGGACACCTGCCGGCAAAAGGGCGTGACGGTCGTGGTCATCACGCACAACAGCGCCATCACACCGATGGCCGACCGCGTCATCCACATCAAAAACGGCACGGTGGAGAATATGCAGTGCAATGAGCATCCGACCAGCGTGGAACTGATCGAATGGTAACGAAGAAATCAGAACGAAAGGGGGCGGCGCGATGAAAAACGCCATGCAGAAGGACTTCTGGCGCGAGATCCAGCACACGCGCAGCCGCTTTTTCTCCATTATGATCCTGGTCGCGCTATCGGTCGCGTTTCTCTCCGGTCTCAAGGCGACCGCGCCGGACATGAAGAAGACCGGTGACGACTATCTCGATTCGCTGCATCTGGCGGACATTCAGGTGCTCTCGACGCTCGGTCTGACCGATGAGGATATTGCCGCGCTGCGCGCGCAGGACAAGGTCGAGGACGCCGAGGGCGAGTACGTCATCGACGCGTTCGCCTCGTCCGATTCACTCGACGCGGTGGTCAAGGTTCTCTCCCTCACGGGCCGCGGCATCAACGAGGTGCTGCTGCGCGACGGGCGCATGCCCGAGCGCGCGGACGAGTGCGTGGTGGAGGAAAACATGCTCTCGCTGATGAACATCGCGCTTGGAGATCGCATCACCCTGACGCCGGGGGACGATCTCTCCGACGCGCTGTCCCAAAATACATATACGGTCGTCGGCACGGTGCGCTCGCCGGTGTACCTTGCGGTGGAGCGCGGCACGTCGACACTCGGCAGCGGCACGGTCAAGGCGTATCTGTACCTGCCGCGCGAGGCGTTCACGCTCGACTACTACACGGCGGCCTATGTGCGCGTCTCCGGCGCGGCGGAGATGACCGCGTTTTACAGCGACTATGACGACTATATCGACGCCGTCATCGACGAGCTCGAGCCGTTCGGCGACGCACGCTCTCAGCTGCGGCACGACGATCTTGTCGACGAGGCGACGGAAAAGCTCGACGATGCGCAGCGTGAGCTCGATGACGCGAAGGCCGAGGCCGACGAAAAGCTCGGCGACGCGCAAAAAGAACTGAGCGACGCGCGCAGGAAGCTCGACGACGGCTGGAAGGATTACTACGACGGCCAGCAGGAGCTCAAGGACGTGCGCGCGGAGCTGGACGACGCAAAAATCGAGCTCGACGACGGCGAGATGCAATACCTCAACGGCATGGAAGAGTACCAAGACGCGCTGGACGAGTACGAAAAGGGCAGGGCAGAGTATGAAGACGGCCTCGCCCAGTACGAGGACGGCGTCAAGGAGCTTGAGAGCGGCGAAAAAGAGCTTGCCGCAGGCAGGAGCAAACTGGAAAGCGGCCAGCAGCAGCTCAATTCGCTGGCCAAGACCGTGACGGACGCGCTCGCGGACGCGGGCTCGCCCTACGAGGGCGGGCCGGGGAAGCTGCTCGACGATCTCGGCCGCGGCGACAGCGCGGCCATCGCCGCGACGGACGGCGCGCTGGGCGGTATGCGCGCGCAGCTCTCGGCGGGCATCGCACGGGCGCAGGACGAGATCGACAAGATGCAGGCACAGCTCACTGAGGTCAATGGAACCCTTTCAGCGCTTGAGCAGAAGCCCACCGAGGAAATGTCGGAAGAGGAACTCGCGGCGTACCAGGCGCAGCTTGCGAAGCTGCAAGGCACAAAGCAAAAGCTCGAAGCCGGCATTGCCACCGCGCAGACGCAGAAGGCGCAGATGGAGCATCAGCTTGCCCAGCTGCAAAGCGTCAGCGCGAGCAGCATCGCCGCAAACAAGCGGGAACTGGACAATGGCTGGAGCGAGTATTACAGCGGCGCGGCCGAGCTCGACGCGGGCAGAAAAGAGCTGCTTGACGCCAAAAAGCAGCTAAACGACGCAAAAACGCAGCTCAACGACGCGCCCGCGCAGCTTGCGGACGCGAAGAAGGAGCTTTCTGACGCGCGCAAAAAGCTCGACGACGGCTGGAAGGACTACTACGACGGCGAAGCGCAGTACGCCGACGGCGTCAAGGAGCTCTCGGATGCCTACACCGAACTGACGGACGGCGAGCGCGACTACCGCAAGGGCCTTCGTGAATACGCGGACGGCAAGGCGGAGGCCGACGAGAAGATCGCCGACGCGCAGGAAAAGATCACCGACGCGCGCCGCAAGGTCGCGGATATCGACAGCTGCGAATGGTACATCTTCAGCCGCAGCTACAACCCCGGCTACACGGGCTTCGGCCAGGACGCCGACCGTATGGCGAACCTCGCGAGCGTGCTGCCGATCATCTTCTTCCTCGTCGCGGCGCTCGTGTGCCTGACGACGATGACGCGCATGGTCGAAGAACAGCGCGTGCAGATCGGCGCGCTCAAGGCGCTCGGTTACAGCCGCCTTTCGATCTCACGGAAGTACATCGGCTACGGGCTGCTGCCGAGCCTTGTCGGCGGCGTTTTGGGCCTTGTCATCGGCTATATCCTGTTCCCGAAGATGATCTTCACGGCCTATCAGATCATGTATCAGATGCCGGATATCGAGCTGCACGCCTACACGGATATTTCGCTCTTTTCCGTGCTTGCGGCGGTCGCCTGCACAACAGTCGCGACGCTCTGGGCCTGCCTTGCCACGCTGCGCGAAACGCCCGCGAGCCTGATGCGCCCCCGCACGCCGAAGGCGGGCAAGCGCGTGTTCCTTGAGTATATCAAGCCCCTGTGGAAGCGCATGTCGTTCATCCACAAGGTCACGGCGCGCAACCTCTTCCGCTATCAGAAGCGCTTCTGGATGACGGTCATCGGCATCGGCGGCTGCACGGCGCTCATCATCGCGGGCTTTGGCATGCGCTCATCGCTTCTTTTCACGATGTCGCGCCAGTATGACGAGCTGTTCCACTACTCGGCACAGGTGACGCTTGCCGACAACGCCCTGCCCGAGGAGCGCGCGGCGGTGGAGGACTTCCTTGCAGGCGACTCCCGCGTTGTGAACTACATCCCCTGTGCGGCTTCGTCCGCCACGGTGGTCACCCCCTCCTATTCAACCACCGCCTATGTCGAGGTGATGGCCTCCGACGAGATCGGCAAGGTCGTGGACCTTTTCGACTACAAGAGCGGAGATCCCATCACAATGGGCGATGAGGGCGTATACATCGACCAGAAGCTCTCCGAGCTTTTGAAGGTCTCGGTGGGCGACACCTTCTTCCTCGACGGCGACGTGCGCGGCGATGTGACGGTTGCGGGCATCTACGAGCACTATACGGGCCACTTCATCTATATGACGCCCGGCTACTATGAAAATGCGCTCCACGCCGACGGCGAGCCGAACGCCTACCTTCTGAACTTCACGAGCGACGATACCGACACCTGCAACGCCATTTTTGAAAAGCTGCTCGACATGAGCGGCGTGGCGACGACCTCGCGCATGCGCGACACGCAGGATACCTACATGCACAGCATGGAGCGCGTGGACTTCGTTGTGGTCATCATCATTCTGGCAGCGGCGGCGCTGGCGATGGTCGTGCTCTTTAACCTTTCGAACATCAACATCACTGAGCGCCAGCGCGAGCTTGCCACCATCAAGCTGCTGGGCTTTTACGACGGTGAGGTCTCGGCCTATGTGTATCGCGAAAACATCGTGCTCACGGTGTTCGGCATCCTGCTCGGCTGCTTCATGGGCCACTGGCTGCACATTTACCTCGTGCGCTCAACGGAGATCGATTTGATGATGTTCGGACGTCAGACCGCGCCGTCGGCCTACGTGTACGCGGCGATCCTGACGGCGCTGTTCTCGCTGCTTGTCAACGTGCTTGCGCACTTTAAGATGAAGAAGATCGACATGGTCGAGAGCCTCAAGAGCGCGGAATAAAATTTCTTGTTTCAAGGCAGGACAGTGTGCTACAATAAGGGGCGGCAAAAGCCGCCCCTTACTATTGTCGAAAAAGCGGCATGCCGCTTTTTCGAGGAGAATTCGCTGCGCTTCGTGCCTTGCCACCCGCAGGGCGGCTGCGACACGCGCTCCGCGCAAAGTGTTTTCTGCCACGCACGTGTCGCGGCAGAAAACGGATTTGAATTGATTGCGTGCCGTGCGCGGCACGCAACTCTGCGAGACTTTTTGGCTTATAGCCTCCTTATAGATTGGAGTTCCCATGGCGAGACAAAGAAAAAAACATCATTTCTGGCGCAACCTACTCATTTTGATCGTGCTGTTCGGCATTTACCTCTACTGGGGCAACAGCAGCATCGAGACCGACGAGGCGACATTCACCTCAGGCGCGCTGCCTGCGGGCTTTGACGGCTGCCGCATCGTGCACTTAAGCGACCTGCACGGAAAATACTTCGGCAAGGATAACGAGCGCTTATATCGCGCGGTCAAGGCCGCGCAGCCGGAGTATATCTTCGTGACGGGCGACTTAGTCGACCGCAAGACCGAAAACCCGACCATCTACGCCGGCGAGGTCGGCGCGGCGCTCTCGGCCATCGCACCGACGTATTACGTCACGGGCAACCACGAGTGGGGTCACGGCACAAAGGTCGTGGAGGAGATCAAGCGCACGCTGCGGGAGAGCGGCGTGACGGTGCTCTCGAACGAATTCGTACCGCTGCTGCGAAACGGCGACAGTATCGTCCTCGCGGGCATCGACGACCCGAACGGCTACGCCGATCAGGAGACACCGCAGGAGCTCGCGCAGGAGGTCTACGCGAAATACGGCGACCCGTTCTGGCTGCTGCTGGCGCACCGCAACAACAATTTTAACGGCTACTACTGCCGCCTCGGCGCGGATCTGACGTTCTCGGGCCACGCGCATGGCGGCATCTGGCGCCTGCCGTTTACCGACGGTCTGATCGACACGACGCTGACGCTTTTCCCCTCGTTCACGAGCGGCTTTTATCACTGCACGGACGAAAATTGCGAGGGCGCGATGGTGTTCGTCAACCGCGGGCTCGGAAACTCGCCGCGCGTCATCCCGCGCATTCTGAACAGGCCGCAGATGGCGGTCATCACACTGGAAAGGGGCTGAGGCTATGCGTGAATTTTCTGCCGGAAGCTACGATGTCGCCGTCATCGGCGCGGGCCACGCGGGCATCGAGGCATCTCTTGCCTGTGCGCGCCTCGGCATGAAAACGGTGTGCTTTACCATCAACTTAGACGCGGTGGGCAACATGCCCTGCAACCCCGCCATTGGCGGCACGGGCAAGGGCCATCTCGTGCGCGAGCTCGACGCCCTCGGCGGCGAGATGGCAAAGGCCGCGGATAAAGCCTGCATCCAGTACCGCATGCTCAACCGCGGCAAGGGCCCCGCGGTCTGGTCGCTGCGCGCGCAGGCCGACCGGCGGCGCTATCAGAGCGTGATGAAGCACACGCTCGAAACGCAGGAAAATCTGCTGCTGCGGCAGGCGGAGATCGTCGACTTACGCGTCACCGACGGTCACGTGTCCGCCGTTGTGACCGAGACAGGCGGCGTTTACGCGGTCAGGGCTGTCATCCTCTGCTCGGGCACATTTTTGGATGGCCGCACCATCGTCGGCGAATGCGTGCGCGAGAGCGGCCCCGACGGGATGCACGCCTCGCTCACGCTGGCGGACGCGCTCAAAAAGCTCGGACTGCCGCTGCGCCGTTTCAAGACCGGCACGCCGCCGCGCGTGAACGCGCGCAGCGTCGATTTTTCTCAGATGGAGGTGCAGACGGGCGACAAAACGCCGCTGCCGTTCTCGTTTTCGACGGAACACCCGCCCGAAAATCAGGCGGTCTGCTACCTGACTTACACCACGGAGGAGACGCACCGCGTCATCCGCGAGAATCTGGATCGCAGTCCCATCTACTCCGGCATCATCGAGGGCGTCGGTCCGCGCTACTGCCCGAGTATCGAGACAAAGATCGTCCGCTTTCCCGACAAGCCCCGCCATCAGCTCTTCATCGAGCCCATGGGCCTCGATACAGAAGAACTCTACATTCAGGGCTTTTCCTCTTCCATGCCCGAGGAGGTGCAGATTGAAATGCTGCACTCGGTCAAGGGCCTTGAGCACGCGGAGATCATGCGTCCGGCCTACGCCATCGAATATGACTGCATCGACCCGACCGCGCTCTACCCGACGCTTGAATACAAGCACATTTCGGGCCTGTACGGCGCGGGACAGTTCAACGGCTCGTCGGGCTACGAGGAGGCGGCGGTGCAGGGCTTCGTCGCGGGTGTGAACGCCGCGCGCAAATTAAAGGGCGAAACGCCGTTCATTCTGGGCCGCGAGCAGGCGTACATCGGTACACTCATCGACGACCTTGTGACCAAGGGAACGAACGAGCCCTATCGCATGATGACGAGCCGCAGCGAGTACCGCCTGATCCTGCGGCAGGACAACGCCGACGAGCGCCTTGCGCCCATTGGCCATGAGCTTGGCCTTGTCAGCGATGAAACGCTGCAAAAGGTCGTGGGCAAATACGACGCGGTGCGCCGCGAGATCAAGCGCCTCGAGCACACGGGCGTAGGCGCGTCCGACGCGCTCAACGCGCTTCTGAGCGCGCGCGGCACGGCGGAGGTGCGCGACGGCAGTCCCCTCATCGCGCTGCTGCGCCGCCCGCAGCTCACCTATGACGACCTGCGCGATTTTGATGCGAGCTGCCGCGCCTTCCCGCCCGCACTCGCCGAGAGCGTGGAGATCGCCGTCAAGTACGAGGGCTACATCCGCCGCCAGATGGCGGAGGTCGCGGAGTTTGCGCGCCTGGAGCGCCGCGCCATTCCCGAGGATATCGATTACGCGAAAATCGACGGTCTCCGTCTGGAGGCGCGCGAAAAGCTCGCCGCCATTCGTCCGCAGAATCTGGGGCAGGCGGGGCGGATTTCGGGTGTGAGTCCGGCGGATGTTGCAGCTTTAATGCTCTATATTACTTCAAAAACGCGGGACTGAGTCCCGCGTTTTTGAGAGGGGATTGCAGCCCGCTGCGCGCAGAAGTTGCCCGCCTTGGCGGGCAACTTCCACACTTGCGGACTGAGAGGGGTAAATCGCCACGCACCGGTCGCGGCGATTTACGATCAAAATCATTTCGAGCCTGCGGGCTCGAAACTCTGCGAGGCTTTTAACCCTTATATACGAAAACAGGCGGTCGCTGCGTTGGCAGCGGCCGCCTGTGAAGTGACCCCAAAAAGTTAGACAATATTCTGAAGTAAAAATTGTTCAAGCAGCTGAAAGGGCTTGCTGTCTGTGAATTGCAGGCG
>NZ_JPJG01000043.1 GCF_000765235.1 Oscillibacter sp. ER4
TTGCCGCCTGCTCTTCACAGACAGCAAGCCCTTTCGGCTGCTTGAACAATTTTTACTTCAGAATATTGTCTAACTTTTTGGGGTCACTTCACTGCAATCGGCTCTTCGCTGTTTTATTTTTCAAAAGTTCAAAATATTGAACTTTTTGTTAAATATACTCTTGCAATTTTGCACGCGCTGTGTATAATAGTCTCGGTTTAGCAAAAACTGACCAAAAGTTTAGTATATCGAACGAGGAGGCGTGTGTATGTACATTGGCAATAAGATCAAGCAGCTGCGAACGCGACAGGGACTAACTCTGGAGGAGCTTGCCAGCCGAAGCGAGCTCACGAAGGGGTTCTTGTCCCAGTTAGAGCGCGACCTCACCTCCCCCTCGATCGACTCGCTCAGCGATATCCTCGAGGCCCTCGGCACCAACCTCTCGGAATTCTTCCAGGAGGATAAAAACGACCAGTTTGTCTTCCGCTCCGAAGACTTTTTCGTCGACGAGCGCGAGAACTGCACCGTCAACTGGATCGTTCCCAACACGCAGAAAAACCAGATGGAGCCCATTTTATTGGAACTTCCCGCCGGCGGCGAATCGTTCGAGGTCGAGCCGCACAACGGCGAGGAGTTCGGCTACGTGCTTGACGGCAGCGTCATTTTAGAGTGCGACGGCGAACGCAGCGTTGTGCGCCGCGGCGAAACGTTCTATCTCCACGGCAGAACGTTCCACTACCTCAAAAATGAACGCAAGACCACCACGCGCATCCTCTGGGTCTGCACGCCCCCGCTTTTCTAAATTACTACATCATGATTTAAGTGAGGATATCGGAACATGGCTGAAGAAAAGAAGAAGCTTATCCAATTCAAGAACATCGTCAAGAGCTTTGAGGACGGACAGGTCGTTCTCAAGGGCGTCTCTCTTGACATTTACGAAAATGAGTTCGTCACCCTGCTCGGCCCATCGGGCTGCGGCAAGACGACGCTTTTGCGCATCCTTGGCGGCTTTTTGCAGCCGAGCGAGGGCAAGGTACTCTTCGACGGCGAGGACATCGTCAGCGTCCCGCCCTACAAGCGCGAGATCAACACCGTCTTCCAGAAGTACGCCCTCTTCCCCCACATGGACGTTTACGACAACATCGCCTTTGGCTTGACGCTCAAGAAAGAGCCGAAGGACGTTATCGAGCAGAAGGTCATGCGTATGCTGCGCCTTGTTAGCCTTGAGGACTATGCCCACCGCAACGTGACCGAGCTCTCCGGCGGCCAGCAGCAGCGCATCGCCATCGCCCGCGCGCTCGTCAATGAGCCAAGCGTGCTGCTGCTCGACGAGCCGCTCGGCGCGCTCGACTTAAAGCTCCGCAAGGAGATGCAGCAGGAGCTCAAATACATCCAGCAGGAGGTCGGCATCACGTTCATCTTCGTCACGCACGATCAGGAAGAGGCGCTGACGATGTCCGATAAGATCGTCGTCATGAATGCGGGTGAAATTCAGCAGATCGGTACGCCGACCGAAATCTACCGCACCCCCGTCAACGAATTCGTCGCCAAGTTCATCGGCGAGACGAACATCATCGACGGCGTCATGCTTGAGGACGACCTCGTCATGTTCGAGGACAAGAAGTACGCCTGCCGTGCCCGCGGCTACAATAAGAACGAAAAGGTCGACGTCGTCATCCGCCCCGAGCACCTCGACATTGTCCCGCGTGCCGAGGGTATGCTCAAGGGCACGGTCAAGTCTCAGCTTTTCAAGGGCATGCACTATGAAACCGTGGTCGAAACGCGCGTCGGTACGTCCATCACCGTGAAGATGCAGGTCTCGCAGGACCGCCCTGTCTACAACGAGGAAAAGGGCGAGAAGATCAGTGCGAACGCCTTCCTTCTGGACGTGGAGGACGTCGAAGAGCTCGACGACGCCAAGGTCGTCGCCCTCGCCTCTGCAGAGGCGTGGGACGCCGAGACCGAGGAGCCCATCTCCATCAAGACCGTCGAATACGACATCAAGCCCGAGACCGGCAACTACACCGTGACCTTTGCCACCGCGAACGATACGTCTATCACCGTCAAGGTGCTCGTCGTAGCGCAGAACCGCGTCGAGAGCAAGGTCTATCAGGAAGAAATTTACGCGATGAACTTCTTCAAAAAGGTCGAGGACATTCAGGAGAGCATCGCGCTCGACACCGATCTTGAGACCTGGGCCAGCGCGTCGGCGTGGTCCCTCGAAGACGGCGAGCAGGTCGAGATCACGGACGTCAAGTACGACTTCGACCCCGAGACCATCACCCCGGGCGTTTACGATGTGACCTTCTCCACCGAGGGCTATGAGTACAAGGTCTCCACCACCCACGCCTTTGAAGAGGGCGAGCAGGTCGGCCTTGTCTTCCGTCCCGAGGACATCCACGTGATGAAGAAGGAGGGCCAGTGGTGAAGCGCTTTCGTTCCATGACTTACCCGTATATCGCGTGGATCATCGCGATCATCGTGGCGCCGATGCTTCTGATCGTGCTCTATGCCTTCACGACCTCCGGCAACTCGGTGCTGACATTCCAGTTCACCTTTGAGAACTTTGCCCGCTTCGTCACGGACAAGGTCTTTATGGATGTGTTGCTGCGCTCGCTCTATATCGCGCTCATCACAACGCTCATCTGCGTTGCGCTCGGCTACCCCATCGCCTACGTCATCGCGCAGCGCGGCGGCCGCAGCAACACGATCTTAATTCTGCTCATCACCATGCCGACCTGGGTCAACATGCTGGTGCGCACCTATGCTTGGATGGGCATTTTGCAGGACGAGGGCATCTTCAACACGATCCTTTCGTGGTTCGGCATCGGCCCCGTGTCGATGATCCACACGAGCTTTGCCGTCATCCTCGGCATGGTCTATAACTTCATTCCCTTTATGATCCTGCAGATCCACACGTCCCTTGCCAAGATGGACAAGAGCCTTTTGGAAGCCGCCAACGACCTCGGTGCAACGCCGGTGCAGGCATTCCTGCGCGTGACGCTGCCGCTCTCGCTTCCCGGCGTGATCTCCGGCATCACGCTCGTGTTCCTGCCCGCGGTGTCGAGCTTCTTCATTCCGAAGCTTCTCGGCGGCGGACAGTACGTCCTCGTCGGCAACATCATTGAAACGCAGTTCCTCACCACTGGCGACTGGAACTTCGGCTCGGCCATCTCGCTCATCATGGCGGTCATCATCATGATCTCGATGTGGCTGACGCGCAAGGCGGACATTCAGGTCGCCTCGCAGGGAAAGGAGTGAGAAGCGCATGAAAAAGAAAACCTCTGTCGGCTCGAAGATCATCCTGACGCTCACGATGCTCTTCTTCTACCTCCCCATCCTCTATATCATTATCTTTTCGTTCAACGATTCCCGCTCGCTGACGAAGTTCGGCGGCTTCTCGCTCCGCTGGTATGAAAAGATGTTCGCCGATTCGACGATGATGGAGGCTGTGCTCTACACGGTCATCATCGCCGTCATCGCGACGGTCGTCGCGACAGTCGTCGGCACGATCACGGCCATCGGCCTTTCTAAATCCCGCAAGGTTGTGCAGAAGATGGTCGAGCGCATCAACGACCTGCCCGTGATGAACCCCGATATCGTCACGGCCATCTCACTTCTGATGTTTTTCAGCGTCCTCACGGTCAAAAAAGGCTTCGGCACGCTGCTCATCGCGCATATCATGTTCTGCATCCCCTATGTGATGCTCTCCGTCACGCCGAAGCTCCGCTCGCTCGACCCCAATCTCATCGATGCGGCGATGGACCTTGGCGCAACGCCGTTCCAGGCGCTCACGAAAGTCATCGTGCCGCAGATCAAGCCGGGTATCGTCTCCGGCGCGCTCATTGCGTTCACGATGAGCTTTGACGACTTCGTCATCTCGTACTTCACGACGGGCAACGGCGTCAACAACATTTCGATTTTAGTCTACACGATGTCCAAGCGCGTGAACCCGTCCATCAACGCTCTTTCTACCATTGTGATTCTTCTCATTACGCTGGTGCTTGGCGTCGTGAACATCGTGCCGATCGTGCGCGAAAAGCGCGAAAAGGACGGCAAAGCATCCCGCGCCGTGAGCCGCAAGGCCATGGCAGCTGTTGCCGCCGTGCTGGTGCTGGCCGTTGTCGGCGGCACCGTGGGCGCGAGCCTTTCCCAGCAGCACAAGAGCGCCGCGGCTGTCGAGAAGTACGGCAGCAACGTTTTGAAGCTCTATCTCCCCGGCGAGTACCTCGGCGAGAACGTCATCTCCGACTTTGAAAAGCAGTACGGCGTGCGCGTCATCGTCGAGAACTTCGACTCCAACGAGATGATGTACACCAAGCTCATGGCTGGCGACCGCTACGACGTCATCATTCCGTCCGACTACATGATCGAACGCCTGATGAACGAGGACTTCCTCCAGCCGCTTGACAAGAGCATGATCCCCAATATGGAGAACATGTCCGATGCCGTGCTCGGCATGAGCTATGATCCGGACAACACGTACTCCATCCCCTACTTCTGGGGCAGCGTCGGTCTCGTCTACAACCACGAGAACGTCGACCCTGCCGTCATCGAGAGCGAGGGCTGGGAGGTCCTGCGCAACACCGACTACGCCGGTCACATCTACATCTACGATTCCGAGCGCGACTCGTTTATGATGGCGTTCAAGGCGCTGGGCTACTCGATGAACACCGAGGACCCCAACGAGATCAACGACGCCTATGAGTGGCTCCTGCAGATGAACAACACCATGTCCCCCGTCTACGTGACCGACGAGGTCATCGACGGCATGATGAACGGCTATAAGGACATCGCCGTCGTCTACTCCGGCGACGCGACCGTCATCCTCGACGAGAACGAGGACATGAGCTTCTATATGCCGAATCAGGGCACGAACATCTGGTGCGACGCAATGGTCATTCCCAAAAATGCCGAGAATCCCAAGCTCGCCAATGAGTTCATCAACTACATGCTCACCTACGAGGCCGCATTTGACAACACTGAAACGGTGGGTTATACTTCTCCCAACGCAGAAGTGTTTGAAGAAATGACCTCGTCCGAGGACCTCTATGCTGAAAATGCCGCGTATCTTCCCCGCAGCGGCTATGAGGCGGATGAGATGTTCCACGACAACCAGGTGCTCATGCGCGAGCTGAGCAAGCTCTGGATCAAGGTCAAAGCTGCCAAGTAATATCGTAAAGGAGCTTTTTAAGATGAAAATCGGAGATACTTTTACCGTCAAGAAAGTTGTCACGGAAGACATGACCGCTGCCGCGCTCGGCAGCGGCGGTCTGCCGGTGTTTGGCACGCCGTATCTCGTCGCGATGGTCGAAAACGCCGCCTTCACCTATCTCCAGCAGGAGCTGCCCGAGGGTAAGAGCACCGTCGGAACCAAGGTCGAGGTCTCCCATGTCTCCCCCTCGCCCATCGGCATGGAGATCACCGTCACCGTCGAGGTCACGGATATTTCCGCAAACGGCAAGATGGTCGACTTCAAGGCCACCGCGACCGACACCGCCGGCCTCATCGGAGAGGGCACGCACCAGCGCGCCGTCATCACCGTGGATCGCTTCATGGACAAGTGCCAGGCCAAGCTCGGCTGATTTTGTAAGGAGGAACCCTGATGCATTATTCGGGAGCCGTTTACCGTCCCCCCAGCGAGGCGCGCAGCCTCATCGTGCAGTGCACGCTCGGGTGCAGCCACAACAAATGTGCGTTCTGCACGATGTACAAGGACAAAAAGTTCTCCATCAACCCCATTGAGCAGGTGCTTTCCGACCTCGACGAGGCACGCGCCTACGGGCGCTATATCGAGAAGATCTTTTTAGCCGACGGCGACGCGCTGATCCTGCCGATGGACTATCTTCTGACCGTTCTCGACTATATCCGCGACCATTTCCCTACCTGCAAGCGCGTTGCGGCTTACGCAACGGCCAAGGCCATCATGCGCAAGACGGACGACGAGCTGCGTACGCTGCGCGAGCACGGCCTCGGCATCGTGTATATCGGCCTTGAGAGCGGCAACGAAGAGCTTCTCAAAAAGTTCTGCAAGGGCGTTACTGCCGAGGAGATCGTCTTAAACGCCATCCGCTGCAAGCAGGCGGGCATCGCCACCTCCGTCACGGCCATCAACGGCATGGCGGGCGCGAACGGCGACTGGCAGGCCCACGCCATCGACACGGCGAAAGCCGTTTCCCGCATGAAGCCCGACTATATCGCGTTTTTGACGCTTCGCGTCTACTCGGGCACGCCGCTGCACGACTGGATCGCGAGCGGCGAGTTCAAGATGATGGAGCCGCCCGAGCTGATGCGTGAAACACGCCTCTTTTTGGAGCACATCGACTCCGACGGCAGCATCTTCCGCTCGAACCACGCGTCGAACTACCTCCCCCTCGGCGGTACGCTCAACCGCGACCGCGAGGCGCTGATCCACACGATCGACGAAGCGCTCGACGGCAAGGTTAGACTTCGACGCGCCGTCGAACTGGGACTGTAAGACCTAAAAATAGAACCTGCCGCAAGGTAGGCTTTATTTTTGCGTTTTGCCCTAAAGGGTAAAGGGGTACCCCGTACCGTGCGGGGTGCGAAAAAAGGGGGATATTCTCTCACGTGAGAGAATATCCCCCTTGGACTCCCAAGAGAACGCAAGGGGCGCTGCCCCTTGACCCCGCCATTGCAAGCCAGCAGCTCGAAGAGCTGCGACGCTTGCCGAATCGACTGCCTGCGTGGCGGCATCGCTAACGCTCGCCGCCAATGATTTTGCTATACGACTTGTCTCTGCTCCTATTATCCGCTGCCGCTCTGCCCATCTTGTAAAAGTTCGCAGTAATTTCCGTCTACCGCCAGTCTTATCAATGCGGCGAGCGCAGCAATGCCGCATTCGGTAAGCAGTCTACCGTCCAACTACCGTCACTCGCGCCTCACAATAGTAAGACGCGGTTGATATCAGTAACGATTCGCAGAAGATTCATGGCGAAGCCATGTACACCGCACCCGATTGCGCAGCGTGTGCAGATCTTCAAGCCCCAGACCGGCAATGTCGGGGGTCGAGGGGATCTCCCCTCGCGTTCTCTTGGGGGTCTAAGGGGGCCATTCTCTCACGCGAGAGAATGGCCCCCTTATCCGCGTCCCCTGCACGGTGCAGGGAAAAACGCCCCCCTGCGAGTACGCAGGGAACAATACAACACAGTGTGTTAAAACAATGCTAACTGGCTCGTTTCAGGCAATCCCGCAAACGCGCCCAGCGCGCGCAGCTGGTCGATATGCGTCTGCGACAGCTTGTTGCAGCAGAGGGAAAACTCCTCCACCGATGTAAAGTCCTTCCCCTTGCGCTTCTCGACGGTGTCGAGCGCTGCGGTCTCGCCGAGTCCGCGGACGGAAGTGAACGGCGGCAGCAGGCCGTTTTCCGTGACGACGAACTTCGTCGCATCGCTGCGGTAGATATCGATGGGCTCAAAGTGGAAGCCGCGCAGGCAGAATTCGTAGCAGACTTCAAGCGTCGTCATCAAGTCCTGCTCCACGGCGGTCGCGTCCTTGTTGTTTTCAATCTCGCGGATGCGGCGGCGCAGCGCGTCGGCGTCCTTGCAGCACTCGGCGGCGTCGAATGCCTTGGCGCGGATGGAGAAGAACGTCGCGTAGAACGCGAGCGGCTCGTGCACCTTGAACCACGCGATACGGAACGCCATCATAACGTATGCGACCGCATGCGCTTTCGGGAAGAGGTAACCGATCTTCGCAAGCGATTCGATGTACCACTCCGGCACGTCGTGCTTGCGCATCTCTTCGACCCACATCGGCCAGTCCCCCGCCTTGCCGCCTTTGACCTTGCCCTTTCGGACGGCCTCCATGATCTTAAAGCTCATCTTCGGGTCAAGCCCCATAGAGATGAGGTAGAGCATGATATCGTCACGGCAGCCGACGGTCTCCAAAACGCTCGCCGTGCCGCTGACGATCAGATCCTTCGCGTTGCCGAGCCACACGTCGGTGCCGTGGGAGAAGCCTGAAAGGCGCAGCAGCGTGTTGAAGTCCTTGGGCTGCGTGTCGACGAGCATCTGGCGCGTGAAGCGCGTGTTGAACTCCGGGATCGCGACGGCGCCCGTGGGGCCGAGCACCTCGTCGTTCTCATAGCCGAGCACCTTGGACGAGATGAAGATTGACATCGTGTCGGGGTCGTCGAGCGGGATGGCGCGAGCGTTCACGCCCGTCAGATTTTCGAGCATGCGGATCATCGTCGGGTCATCGTGGCCGAGCATGTCGAGCTTTAAAAGGTTGTCCTCCATGCAGTGATATTCGAAATGCGTGGTGATCGTGTCGCTGTCGGGGTCGTCCGCAGGGTGCTGTACGGGGCAGAAATCCTCGATATCCATGTCGTCCGGCACGACGACGAGTCCGCCGGGATGCTGGCCCGTCGTGCGTCGCACGCCGACGCAGCCCGCCGTCAGGCGGTCGATCTCGGCGTTGCCCGCGGCGATGCCGTTTTCCTCGAGGTATTTTTTGACGAAGCCGTAGGCCGTCTTCTCCGCGAGCGTACCGATCGTACCCGCGCGGAACACCTGCGTCTTGCCGAACATCTCGACCGCGTGCGCGTGGGCGCGCGCCTGATATTCGCCTGAGAAGTTGAGGTCGATATCCGGCACCTTGCCGCCGCCGTAGCCGAGGAAAGTTTCGAACGGGATGTCGAAGCCGTCCTTGACGTACTTCGTGCCGCAGACGGGACACATTTTATCGGGCATGTCCGCGCCACAGCCATACTCGCCCGCGTGGAACTCGACGTTGCGGCACTTCGGGCAGCGGTAGTGCGGCGGCAGGGCGTTGACCTCGGTGATGCCGGCCATGTACGCGACAAGTGACGAGCCGACCGACCCTCGCGAGCCGACGAGGTAGCCGCACTCAAGCGAGCGCTGCACGAGCTTCTGCGCCGACATGTAAACGACGTCATACTTGCCCAAAATGCTGCCGAGCTCGACGTTCAGCCGGTCGACGATCAGCTGCGGCAGATCGTCGCCGTAAAGCTCGTGCGCTTTCCCCCACACCATGCGGTTAAGGTCTTCCTCCGAATTTTCAAGCCGCGGCGGAAACAGCTTGCCCTTGGGCAAAAGCTCGATATCCTCCACCTGCTCGGCGATGGCGCGGGTGTTCGTCACGACGACCTCGTAGGCTTTCTCCTTGCCGAGGTAGTCAAATTCCTTGAGCATTTCGTCCGTCGTGCGGAAGTAGAGCGGGACGGGCTCGTTCGCGTCGGCGAATTTCTTTGACGCGAGCAGGATATGGCGATAAACCTCGTCTTCGGGGTCGAGGAAGTGGACGTCGCCCGTTGCGCAGACGGGCTTGCCGAGCTCTTCGCCAAGCTTGACAACAGTGCGGTTGAAGTCCTTGAGGTCTTCGTCGTCGCGCACCGTGCCGTCGCGCACCATGAAGCGGTTATTGCCGAGCGGCTGAATTTCAAGATAGTCGTAGAACGAGGCGATGCGCTTGAGCTCATTCCAGTCCTTGTGGTCGACGATGGCGCGGAACAGCTCGCCCGCCTCGCAGGCAGAGCCGATGATCAAGCCCTCGCGATGCGCGACAAGCTCGCTTTTCGGGATGATCGGCACGCGCTTAAAGTATTTGAGGTTCGACGCCGAGATGAGCTGGTAGAGGTTCTTGAGGCCCACCTTGTTCTTGGCGATCAGAATGATGTGCTTTGGGAAACGGTTGCGCTTGACGCCGAGCGGGCGGAGCTTCGTCATCTCGTCGTTGATCTGCTGGAGGCGCGTGACGCCGCGCTCTTCGAGCATGACGAAGAACTTGGCCAGCATCTGCGCGACCGGGACCGCATCGTCGGACGCGCGGTGGTGGTTGAACTGCGGGAGCTGCAAGTGGTCGGCCACGATGTCGAGCTTGTACTTGCCGAGCTCGGGCAGGAGATTCTGCGCGAAAATCAGCGAGTCGAGATACGTCGGCTCGAACGGGATGCCGCACTTTTTGCAGCCTGCGCGGATGAAGCTGATATCAAACTCCGCATTGTGCGCAGCGAGCGGGCGGCCGCCCGCAAAGGCCAAAAACGCGTGCAGCGCGTCCTCCAGCTTCGGCGCGCCGCGCAGCATGTCGTCTGTGATGCCGGTCAGGCCGATGATCTCAGGCGAAAGCCGGCGCTCGGGGTCGACAAAGGTTTGGAACGTGTCGACGATCTCGCCGTCTTTCAGAATGACCGCACCGATCTCGGTGATGGCATCGTGCGCGACCTTCAGACCCGTTGTTTCAATGTCGAAACAGCAGATCTCAGTCGAAAAATCGCCGTCCTGCGGGCCGTGCACACAGATACGGTCGTCGATGTTGTTGAGAAAATAGCCCTCACAGCCGTAAAGGAGTTTTATTTTACCCTCGCCGGTGTGCCAGGCGTCCGGGAAGCTCTGCGCTACGCCGTGATCCGTGATGGCGATGGCGGGCATCCCCCACTTGATCGCGCGCTTGACGACCGCGGCGGTGTCGGTCAGCGCGTCCATGTTGGACATACGGGTATGTAAGTGCAGCTCGACGCGCTTTTCTTCCGCCGTGTCCGTGCGCTCGGCGTGGTCGATCTGCATGATGTCCTGCGGGTTGAGCTGCATATCCTTACCATCGTAGGAGAGCTCCATGCGGCCGCTGACGCGCAGCCACATGCCGACGCTGATCTTGCCGAGAAGCTCCGTCGCCTCGCGCTCGGGCATGCTGCGGCGGATGAAGAGCGAGCCTTTGTAGTCCGTCATTTCGAGCAACATCGTCCAGACGCCGGCGCGGCGCGTCTCGTGGCAGTCGAACTTGAAGACCTTGCCCTCAACGACGACGTGACCGGCCTTTGGCGTCAGCTCGCTGATAGGGAGCACTCTCCCCTTTGCAATCTCGCGGCCCATGATGACACTGCCGCTGCCGCTCACCTTGCGGCCAGCGTTCTTCAACATGTCGGGAAAGGCCTCCGCCGTTGATTTGACGTGGATGTCCACGCGCTTTAAGTCGTAATTGCGCGCAAGAAGCTGCTCGACCGTTTCGCGCGTCGAGTCGTTCATCTCCGCGCGCACGGTCATGTCGAGCGTCATCGTGCGCTTTTCCGGCTCGAGCACCATGTTCGTGACCATCGCGGCGTTGAGCGGGACGCGCAGGTCAAAATCCGGCGAAAAGTCGGTGAATAATTCAAAAAAAGGAATCTTTTGTGCCATAGCCACAACCTTATCTCAGTATCGTTTCCGCTCGGTCAGAGTTTTTTGATTTCCTCCATCAAAGCGTCGACAAGCTTTTCCTGCGGCACTTTGTAAAGGATTTTTCCTTTTCGGAAAATCATGCCCTCACCTTTACCGCCGGCCACGCCGATATCGGCGGCCGAGGCCTCACCCGGCCCGTTGACGACGCAGCCCATCACGGCGACCGTGATATTCTTCCTGCAGTCGGCAAGACGGCGCTCTAGCTCCTCGGCGATCGGGATCATGTCGTACGCCGTGCGGCCGCACGTCGGGCAGGAGACGAGGTTCACACCGCTGCGGCGGATGCCGCAGGCCTGCAAAATGCGCTTGGCGGCGCAGACCTCTTCCACGGGGTCCGCCGTGAGCGAGACGCGCATCGTGTCGCCGATGCCCTCGCACAGAAGGCCGCCGATGCCGATGGCGGACTTCAAAAGCCCCATCGTGGGCGTGCCCGCCTCGGTCACGCCGAGGTGGAGCGGATAGTCGACCTTTTCGTGCAGAAGGCGATAGGCCGCCATGTTGAGCGGTACATCAGAGCTCTTGACCGAGATGCAGATCTCGGTAAAATCGAACTTTTCAAGCAGCCGCACATGTCTGAGCGCGCTCTCGACGAGCGCCTCGGGCGTCACGCGGCCATATTTTGCGAGCAGATCCTTTTCAAGCGAGCCGCCGTTCACGCCGATGCGGATGGGAACCTTGTGTTCACGGCAGGCGTCTACGACCGCCTTGACGCGGTCATCTCCCCCGATGTTGCCGGGGTTGATGCGAATTTTGTCCGCGCCGCGCGCCGCCGCTTCGACGGCGAGACGGTAGTCGAAATGAATGTCCGCGACGAGCGGGATGGAGATATTCTCCTTAATTTCACTCAGCGCATGCGCGGCCTCCATATTCGGCACCGTGACGCGCACGATCTCGCAGCCCGCCTCTTCGAGCGCGTGGATCTGCGCGATGGTGGCCTTGGCATCCTCAGTGTGCGTGTTGCACATCGACTGGATCGTGACCGGCGCGCCGCCGCCGATAGCGACGCCGCCTGCGATAATTTGCTTGCTCATAAGATCATCCTCCTCACAGGAGCTTGACAATGTCGTGGAACGTGACGAACAGCATCAGCGCCATTAAAAGCGCAAAGCCGATGCCGTTGATGGCGTTCAGATATTTGGACGGAATTTCCTTTTTGAAAAGCGCCACGGCGATGCCGTTGACGAGCAGGAACAGCACGTGTCCGCCGTCGAGTGCGGGCAGCGGCAGCAGGTTCATCACGGCGAGGTTCACCGCGATCATCGCGGCGAAGTAGAGAATGCTCTCGAGTGCCGCGCCGAAGCCCGCCTCGGCCTCGGTCTCCTTGCCGACCTCCGTGATGGTCGAGACGATGCCGACCGGGCCGCTCAGATCGTTGACGCCCGCCGCGCCCGAAAGCAGCATTTGCAGGCTCAGTCTCACGATGCGGACATAGTCCATCGTCTGGTACCAGCTGTATTGCAGGCGCAGAAGCGGCGTCGCCTCGACGATGCCGCCGTAGGTAAAGCCGTAGGCCTCGTACTCCTTACCGTTTTCGTCAGTGTAGACTTGCCTGGTGAGCGTGCGGTCGAACTTTTTGCCGTCGCGCAGGACGGTCATGTCGATCGTGCCCGTGTCGCCAAGGCCCATGATGAGCGACACGTCGCTCTTTAAATAAATGCGCTCACCGTTGATGGCGTAGATCGTGTCGCCGGGCATCAGGCCGTCCTCTCCCTGCTGCGGGAAATCGGGGTTCAGCTCGACGATCTCCGTCGTGTAGAATGCCTGCGCACCTGCATACAGGCAGATGACGATGATGAGGCCCGTCAGGAAGTTCATGAACGCGCCCGCGACGAAGATGATGAACTTCTTCCACCAGACCTGGCGGCCCAGCGCGCGGTCGTCGTCCGAATCCTCGTCCTCGCCCTCCATGGCGCAGTAGCCTCCGATGGGCAGGAGCCGCAGGGAGTATTCGGTGTCCCCCTTCGTCTTATGGAAGAGCTGCGGGCCCATGCCGATGGAAAATTCATTGACGCGCACGCCGCAGGCCTTGGCCGCCAAAAAGTGGCCAAACTCATGCACGGCGATGAGCACGCCGAAAATCAGGATCGCAATGAGAATATAAACCATGGTCTCTCCTAAATTTGGTCAGTTGAGCTTTTCGCGCACGACCTCGCGCGCGAGCCGGTCTGCTTCCAGAATATCCGAAAGCTGCGGCTGATATACCGTCTCGGTTTTATCGAGCGCCGCTTCGATGAGGTCAGGGATGGCACAGATGCCGATCTCATCGCACAGAAATGCCGCGACAGCCTCTTCGTTCGCGCCGCTCATCGCCGCGCAGTAGACATTGCCGATGGCGGCGCACTGCTTGGCGATCTTCAGGCAGCGGAAGACCTCTTCATCGGGCTCGGCGAACGTCAGCGGCGGGCACTTGAGAAGGTCAAGCGGCTCCGCGGGCGAAACGGCCCTGTTGGGGTACGTCATCGCGTAGCGGATGGGCAGCTTCATGTCCGGTGTGCCGAGCTGGGCGAGCATCGCCCCGTCGTGAAACTCGACGAGCGAGTGCACGATGCTCTGGCGATGGATGACCGCGTCGACCTGACGCAGCGGCAGACGGTAGAGGCGCATGGCCTCGATGATCTCAAGTCCCTTGTTCATCAGCGTCGCGGAGTCGATGGTGATCTTTGCACCCATTGTCCAGTTCGGATGCTTGAGCGCGTCGGCCTTCGTCTTAGTCGCAAGCTCCTGCAGGCTCAGGCCGTAGAACGGCCCGCCCGAGCAGGTCAGAATGAGGCGCTTGATCTCACCGCGGTCGCGGCAGCCCTGCAAGCACTGGAAGATCGCGCTGTGCTCGCTGTCGACGGGGACGATCTCCGCGCCGCAGCGCTCCACCGCAGCCACGACGAGCTCGCCCGCGCAGACGAGCGTTTCCTTGTTGGCAAGCGCGATGCGCTTTTTCTTCTCGATTGCCGCGAGCGTCGGCTGGAGTCCGATCATGCCCATCACGGCGGTGACGACCGTGTCAGCGTCGTCCGCCGTGGCCGCGGCCAGAAGGCCCTCCATGCCGGAGAGCACTTGGGTGTTTGTGTCGGAAAGCCGCGCGCGGAGCTCACGCGCCGCGTCCTCGTCATAAAGCACGGCAAGACGCGGGCAAAATTCCCGCGCCTGCTGTTCGATGAGGTCAACGCTTTTATTCGCCGTCAGCGCAGCGACGGAAAGCCCCAGCTCGCGCGCCACCTCAAGCGTCTGGCGGCCGATGGAGCCGGTGGAACCAAGTAAAGCAATACTCCTTGTCATAATAGGCCTCCACAGACCGCAGCCCACACGACCGGCGCGATGAAGAGCGTGGAGTCAAAGCGGTCGAGCATGCCGCCGTGCGTCAGGAAGAGGTGGCTGTAGTCCTTGATGCCCGCCTCGCGCTTGACAAGCGACATCGAGAGGTCGCCGAGCTGGCCGAAGATGTTGGCCACCACGCCCACGAGGATCAGCATGAGGTAGTTCGGCGCATAGCCGAGCCATGCCTTGCCGACAACGCCGAGCAGCACCAGCGCAAGCGCGCTGCCGATGGGCCCGCCGATCGCGCCTGCCCAGGTCTTGTGCGGGCTGACGTGCGGCGCCATCTTGCGCTTGCCGAACCACATGCCAAAGTACATCGACAGCGCATCGCCCACAAAGGCGACGCAGAACGGCGCGAGCACATAGAGCTTGCCGAAGTTTTCGTCCATGCGCAGCAGGAAAATGCAGCTGTACATCGCCGGGAATACGATGCCGCCGACAATGGACACCGCCACATCGTGGAACGTGAACGGTTTTTCCTTTCCGTAAGAGATAACCGCAAAGAGGAACGCCATCATCACAAGAATCCAGCGGAAGATCGTAACGGTCGAAATCGGAAGATCGTATGTGCCGCTCATCTCTTCCTTAAAGAGCCATATCTCCTGCATGACGACCGTTGTGACAAGTCCCCAGTAGAAATTCGCCGGGACGTTCTCTCCCGCCGTGTGCAGCAGTTCATAGGCCGCGATGCCCGCGATGCCGCAGACGACGATCATCGTCGCCCATGCGGGGCAGGCAAGCAGCACGGCGAGCAGCGCCGGCAGGCCGACGACAACCACCAACCATCTTTGTTTCATTTCTGTTTCTCCTGTTTCAGTCCGCCGAAGCGCCGCTCGCGATGCTGATACGCGATGAGCGCCTTGTCGAATTCTCTTTCCGTAAAGTCGGGCCAGAGCGTGTCGCAGAAGTAGAACTCACTGTACGCGCACTGCCACAAAAGGTAGTTGCTGATGCGCTTCTCCCCGCCCGGGCGGATGAGAAGGTCTGGATCGGGAAGTCCGCTTGAATAGAGGTAGCGCGAAAAGCCCTCCTCGGTCAAAGCGTCCGCGTCCTGCTCCCCTGCCGCGCAGTCGCGCGCGAAGGCGCGGGCGGCGTGCAGGATCTCGTCGCGTCCGCCGTAGTTGAGGCAGACGTTGGCCTGAAAGCCTTCGATGCGGGAGGATATCTCATTCGTCTCATCGATGAGTTCCCGAAGTTCCGGCGTCAGGACGCTTAAATCACCCAGAAAGCGCAGGCGGTTGCCGTCCTTTTCCATCGTGTCGATGCACTCGTGCAGATATTGCTCGAGTAAGTGCATGATGCCGTCGACCTCGTCCTTCGGGCGCTTCCAGTTTTCGGTCGAAAAGGCGTAGACCGTCAGATAGTCGATGCCCAGGTTCTTGCAGTAGGTGCCGAGCTTTCGAAATGTCTCCGCCCCCGCCTTGTGACCGGCCGAGCGCGGGAGGCCGCGCTTTTGCGCCCAGCGGCCGTTGCCGTCCATAATGACGGCAACATGACAAGGCAGGTTGTTCAAATCAACCTGCCCTGCCTTGTTCTCTTTGGAAAAGAGCCCCATATCAGACCGCCATGAGCTCCTTCTCTTTCTTCTCGAGAAGGGCGTCGACCTCTTTGCACATGTCGTCGGTCAGCTTCTGCAGGTCCTTTTCGGCAACCTTCAGGTCGTCCTCGGTGATCTCGCTGGCCTTCTGCTTCTTCTTGAAGGCCTCCATCGCGTCGCGGCGGATGTTGCGGATGGCGACCTTGCCGGTCTCGGAATACTTATGGATCTGCTTGACGAGCTCCTTACGGCGCTCCTCCGTGAGTTGCGGGAAGTTCAGGCGGATGGACTTGCCGTCGTTCTGCGGGTTGATGCCAAGGTCAGACTCCTGAATGGCGCGCTCGATGGGCTTGAGGGCCGTGCCGTCCCACGGGGTGATGACGAGCTGGCGCGGATCGGGAGAAGCGATGGCCGCGATCTGCTGGATGGGCGTGGGAGAGCCGTAGTAGTCGACGCTGATGCGGTCGAGCACAGAGGCGTTGGCGCGGCCTGCGCGCACAGAGGCAAAGTCCGCGTTCACCGCGTCGATGCTCTTTCTCATTTTGTCGGAATAAACCTTGTAATCTTCCTTATTCATGGGGATACCTCCTCAAAAATTTTTATCGTAAAACCGCAGATGCGGGGTCGCTCAGTTTTCGCCAACAATGGTGCCGATCTTCTCGCCCTCGACCGCACGGATGATGTTCTCGGGATCCTTGAGGGCAAAGACAAGCACGGGAATGTGGTTGTCCATCGAAAGCGACGTGGCCGTGGAGTCCATGACCGCAAGGTGCTGGGCCAGCACGTCCTCATAGGAGATAGCGTCGTACTTGATCGCATTTGCATCCTTGGCGGGGTCGGCGTTGTAAACGCCGTCGATGTTCTTTGCGAGCAGGATCACGTCGGCATTGATCTCCGCCGCGCGCAGCACCGCTGCCGTGTCGGTCGAGAAGAACGGAGAGCCGATGCCGCAGCCAAAGAGCACTACGCGGCCCTTTTCCAAATGCCGGATGGCGCGGGCGCGGATATAGGGTTCGGCGACTTCTTTGATCTCCAGCGCCGTCTGCACGCGCACGTCGACGCCCTTCTGCTCGAGCACATCGGCGACCGCCATGCAGTTCATCGCCGTGGCCAGCATGCCCATGTGGTCGGCACGGGTGCGCTCGATGTAGCCCTCGCCGTTTTTCACGCCGCGCCAGAAGTTGCCGCCGCCGATGACGACGCCCATCTGCACACCCATGTCCGTGCACTTTTTGATGACGTCGCACACCTTGGAAACGACGTCGAAGTCGAAGCCGAAGTGCTTGTCGCCCGCCAGCGCCTCGCCGCTGATCTTGAGCAGCACGCGCTTATACTTGAGTTGAGCCATGCTCATAATCTCCCCTTTCAGGAACAAGTTCAAATTTTCACAGCTACTATTTTAGCGTATTTTTGCTCTTTTGCATAGGGGGAAAGCGTAAACTTTTTTCACAAATTCGCTCTTTCCTTTTTCGTCAAGTTGAACCGACGTGAATAGCGGAAAAAAGCAGCCGTATGAAATGAAGTGACCCCAAAAAGTTAGACAATATTCTGAAGTAAAAATTGTTCAAGCAGCTGAAAGGGCTTGCTGTCTGTGAATTGCAGGCGGC
>NZ_JPJG01000044.1 GCF_000765235.1 Oscillibacter sp. ER4
CACCCGTTCCCATCCCGAACACGGAAGTTAAGCTCGCTTCTGCCGACAATACTTGGCTGGAGACGGCCCGGAAAGATAGGTAGCGCCAACACTCCTCCTTAGCTCAGTCGGTAGAGCACGCGGCTGTTAACCGCGGTGTCGTTGGTTCGAGTCCAACAGGGGGAGCCAAGAGTGCCGCCACTCTGGTGGCGGTACTCTTTCTTTTTCAAAAATCAGGGATAGACAATCACTTGGGCCTTTAGCTCAGTTGGTTAGAGCGGCCGGCTCATAACCGGTTGGTCCTGGGTTCGAGTCCCCGAAGGCCCACCACATAGGGGTATAGCTCAGTTGGTAGAGCAGCGGTCTCCAAAACCGCGTGTCGAGAGTTCGAGTCTTTCTGCCCCTGCCATAAAAAATACTTTACAAGTCCGCTTGTAAATGTTATAATAAATCTGTTCTTTGATTAGAACGCCTCAGTAAATGGCCAGGTAGTTCAGCTGGTTAGAACGCCGGCCTGTCACGCCGGAGGTCGAGGGTTCGAACCCCTTCCTGGTCGCCATTTGCTGCTGTAGCTCAGTAGGTAGAGCGCATCCTTGGTAAGGATGAGGTCGGCAGTTCGAATCTGCCCAGCAGCTCCACAGAAAAACCTTGAAACCGCAATGGTTTCGAGGTTTTTTCTTTTTTGCGTGTTCGGTGAGCAAATGACAGAAACCGCAACAAAAACCGCAACGGGGCATAAAAAGAACGCCGGGAATCGTCCCGGCGCTCTTTAATTGTTCCCGCCCTCCTTTGCTATAGCACGCCTCTTTCTTTCAATGCTGCAAAAACTTCTGCGCAATCCGCAGCAGATAACTTGTCGATCATTTCAAGGATTTGTTCGCGCAAATTTTCAAGCTCAATGTCCTGAAACTCGATATTCATCTTGTTTTCCTTTCAGTTGCTAATCTCTCCATTGGTTCCCTGCTTATTCCCCAAATGCTCACAGCTTCCCATTTCATGCTTTCCAGCTCTGCTTTGTTCCAGACGGTTGATAAAGTCGAGTAAAAGCATTTTCTGTTCAAGTGACATTGTTAAAACGACGGCTTCAAAGTCGTTTCGCATTTTTTCGATTTCTGCCGCTGTCATCGCTTTTCCTCCTTGTTTTCTCGGCGGGAGGTCGGTATAATACCGATACCGGCCTCCCTGTGGTGGTTGGTGGTTACGGCTCTCTGTGCCTTGCTTTGGTCGGCGGTGGTACAGAGGGCTTTTCTCATGCAATGCAGAAGCGGCGCGCGGTGGTGGTCTTGGTGAACTGCTGTGCGAGGTCAGATAGCGCCTTTTTCAGCGCGGCGGTGTCGATTCTGGCGGTGGTTACGGCCTTCCATGTGATTTTGTACTCACCTGCATGGACTTCCTCGGCATCGCCCATAGCGGCCTTGATCGCGTCCTTGATGGCTTCGGCTTCTGCCGCTGCCTCTTCGATGAGGGCTTGCAGCTCCCGCAGCTCGCGGGCTTTGCGTTCCATTTCGTTAATGCTCATTGTGTTGTCCTCCTGTCGATTTGTTGGGGCGGCGATCTCCTGAGGCTCTATCCCTTTGGGAGTTTCTATCAAACTCTTCTGATCGTCTGGTTGAACCTGCACCTTTTGGGCATTATCTAAGTGACATTGGGCTTACACGGATGGGGATGTCACGACCAAATTATTGCCTGCCAGCCCTTTTGAACGGCGTTTTTGACAAAATATAAAACAAGAAAACGTTATATTTCACAAAAGTAACGTGGTAAAGTAAAAACATGTTGACAAGCGAAAAAGCAGATAGGATAACTAGTTCAAATCAACCTGTATACAACGTGGCTACAACTAGAGTACGATTCGGCGGCGAAAAACAAGCTGAACGATTAAAGCAAGGGGAGTGATAAATGTGCCGATCCTGCTGGAAGAGGACCTGCGTCGTCCGCTGCCGAAGATGTACCGTGTGCGTCAACAGTTCGATGAGACCTGCCTGACCGATATAGAGGGCACCGTGCGCCGCGAGCTGGCAAAGCCGGAGATCTGTGCGCTGGTCATGCCGGGTATGCGTGTGGCAGTCGGCGTCGGAAGCCGCGGCATCCAGAATCTGTCCTGCATTGTGGAAACGACGGTGAAGGGCCTGAAGGAGCTTGGGGCAAAGCCCTTTATCGTCTCCGCTATGGGTAGTCACGGCGGCGGTACGGAGGAGGGACAGCGTGAGGTGCTTGCCGGATATGGTGTGACCGAGGAGCGTCTGGGCGTTCCGGTCGTGACGACGGTGGACACCGTGCATCTCGGCGACTGCGCGAACGGCCGTCCCGTGTGGTTTGATCGTGCCGCGTATGAGGCGGACCTGATCGTACCCATCAATCGCGTGAAGCTACATACCGACTTTGTCGGCCCCATTCAGAGCGGCCTTTGCAAGATGCTCGTTATCGGCCTTGGCAACCACAAGGGCTGCTCGGCCGTGCATGAGGAAGCGCCGGAGGTATTTGCCGACGTGATCGAGGAAACGGCACGGCTGATTTTGAAAAAAGCGCCGATCGGCTTCGGCATCGCAATTCTGGAAAATGCTTACGACAAGACCTATGCCGTCGAAGCGGTCCCTGCCGAGGGGCTGATCGAGCGGGAAAAGGAGCTTGTGCAGATCGCGCGGGGCAATATGCCCTATATCATGCTCGACGAAGCGGACGTCATCGTTTGTGACGAGATCGGCAAGGACGTTTCCGGCGCTGGCTTTGATCCTAACATTCTCGGCCGAAGCTCCGTGCTGAAGAAGTTCGTACTGCATATCCCGAAGTATCAGCGCCTCGTGCTGCTGGACGTAACGCCGGCAAGCCACGGTAACGGCATCGGTGTGGGCTTGTTCGATGTTATCACAAGGAAGGTCGCCGACCAGCTGGACCTGGAGGCGATGTACGCCAACGCGATCGCCTGCAACTGCCTGATCGACGCATCGGTCCCCTGCACGGTGGACGATGCGGAAACGGCGGTCCGCGTGGCGCTCAAATGCTGCCGCAATATCGACCGAGACGATCCGAAGATCATCCGCATCAAAAACACGCTCCACCTTGGGGAAATCGAGGTTTCCGAGGCGCTGCTCGGCGAGGTGGCGAAGGACCCGCGCATGTCTCTTATTCAGAAATGACCGTCCAATAAAAAACAGGAGGGAAATACATGATTCTCAACGATGAACAGAAAGCCATGCTGGAGGGCAAATATGGCGAGGGCGCAGCCTATGCCATGAAGATCCAGGTCGGCATCGGCGAGTGCTTTGACGCACAGCGCATGGTGCCGATCAAGCGGGCGCATGTGGCCCTGAGCAATCAGGACGGCGACCTCTGGTTTGCCGAGAAGCTGGTCAAGGCCGGCGCGCGCTGCCGCGTGGCGCCTACGCTCAACCCGGGCTTCTGCACCGGCCATTTTACCGGCGCCTGTGCCCACCCCGCGGATGCGGAGGACATTGCTCACATGATCCGCACGGACAATGCCTACCGTGCGCTCGGCGCGGTGCTCAGCTACAACTGCACCCCCTACATCGCTACCAAAGGCTCGTTTCGGCGAGCCTTTTTTCATTCTGAAACAATTTACAAGCGGCGCAAAGTCTGCTACATTAGAAAGCATCGAAGTAAGGAGAATTTTTCTTATGAATGACTATCAGACAAAGTTTGTCACGCCGGAGCAGGCTGTCAAGGTGGTGCAGTCCGGCGACTGGGTGGATTACGGCTTCGGCGCGGGCTTTCCCGAACTGCTCGACCGCGCGCTCGCTGCGCGCAAGGGTGAAGTGAAGGACGTCAAGGTCCGCGGCGGTCTTGTGATCCGCCCGCGCATCGAGGTCGTCGAAGCAGACCCCGAGCAGGAGAGTTTCAGCTATTACAGCTGGCACGTCGGCGATTATGAGCGCAAGCTCCAGAAGAATGGCCTTGTGAAATTCATGCCCGCCATGCTGCGCTCGTTGCCGTACCTCTATCGTGACAAGCACATCCGCTGCGATGTGGCATTCGTTCCAGTCTCCAAGCCGGATGAGAACGGCTACTGTGGCCTCGGCATTTCGAACTATGCCTGGCGCACGATCTTTGAGAGCGCCCGCACCGTGATCTTCGAGATCAACGAGCACTATCCCAAGCTCCAGGGCGTGGACGGCTCGCACCGTGTGCACCTGTCCGAAGCGGACTACATCGTCGAGGGCGAGCATGAGCCGCTGCCCGTGCGCTCCTACCGCGCGCCCAGCGAGACCGATATCGCCATCGCCAAGATCGTGGTGAATGAGATCCCCGACGGCGCGGTGCTGTCGCTCGGCGTGGGCGGCGTGCCCTACACGGTCGCCAAGATGCTCGCCGAGTCCGACAAGAAGGACCTCGGCTGCCACACCGGCACCATTTCCGATGCGTTCCTTGAGCTCTACAAGGCGGGCAAGCTGACGAATGCGCGCAAGGAGCTCGACACCGGCCTTTCTGCGTGGAACCTTGCCATGGGCTCTCAGGAGCTCTATGACTGGCTCGACGCCGAGCCGCAGCTTTTCCACCCGGGAGACCTCGACTACATCCACTCCGTCGAGCGCATCTCGAAGCTCAGCAGCGTCATCAGCATCAACGGCGGCGTGCAGCTCGACCTCATGGGGCAAGAAAATGCCGAGAGCACCGGCACGCGCCAGCTCTCCGGCGTCGGCGGCCAGATGGACTTCCTCGAGGGGGCGTACCGCTCCAAGGGAGGCAAGGGCTTCATCTGCATCAACTCTTCGCGCCTTACGAAGGATGGCGAGCGCAAGAGCAATATCCTTGCCACCATCCCCGGCGGCAGCACGATCTCCGCGCCGCGCACGATGATCCAGTATGTCGCGACCGAGTACGGCATCGCGAGCCTTTCCGGCAAGACGCTTCGCGAGCGCGCCGAGGCGATGGCCTCCATCGCGCACCCCGACTTCCGCGAGGAGCTGATGAAGTACGCGCAGGAGAATTTCAAGTAATTTAGATCAAGATAAAGGACGATGTAGGATAACATGGCACAGACGGTTTTGCAGCAGGTTTTGATTCTCGCAGCGATGATGATGCTCGGCTTTTTGCTGGGCAAGTTGGGCAAAGTGGATCGCAAGGGGGCAGACCTCCTTTCCATGCTGCTGCTGGACGTGTTTTTTCCCTGCAACGTGCTCGCCGCGGCGAGCGGCGACTTCGGCGATATGCCATTTTCACAGGTGCTCAAGATCATCGCGGCGTATTTGTCGATGTTTATCCTGTTTACCTATCTGGCAAAGCCCATCGCCAAGCTCATGGGGCTGAATGAGGACGAAACGCTCGTCTTCACCCGCAGCGTGGGCTATCCCAACAACGGCTTTGTCGGCATTCCGCTCTGCACGGCTGTTTTCGGCACGGAGGGCACGGTGCTCGGTTCGCTTTCCGTGCCCTGCGCCACGATCTACATGTTCCTCTTCGTCATGCAGAGCTTTCGGCGGGATAAGGAGCAGGATCTGGGCCAGCAGATCAAGAGCCTGATGACCCCGTTGAACATCTCCACCCTTGCGATGCTCGTCATGCTCGCCACGGGGTGGAAGTTCAGCGGCGCGCCGCTCCAGTTTTTGAGCAGCATGGCGAACTGCGTCGTGCCGACGTCGATGCTCATCATCGGCTGTCTCCTTTCGGGAAGCCCGCTCATCGACGTGCTCAAAAAGCCCATTTTGTACCTCATCACGCTTCTGCGCTGCCTTGTTATGCCACTCATCGCGGCGGTGATCCTGCGCTTTACCGGCTGGAACCGCACGGTGTGCCTGTGCATCGTAATGGTGCTCGGATGCAGCGTGGCGACGGTCATCAGCATCTTCGGTGTGCGCTATGACCGCTCGCCCGAGATGGCGAGCAAGAGCGTGCTGCAATCGAATCTGCTGCTGCTGGTCACGATGCCGCTGATGATGTTCGTCGCCGAACGGATCTTATAAGGAGAGACGATTATGGACCTTCTGTTTACCCCCGCAAAGCTCGGCACGTGCGAGCTTAAAAACCGCATCGTCCGCTCGGCGACGAACGAGCATCTGTCTGACGAAAAGGGTCAGGTGACGCCGCTCTGGGCGGATACGCTCATCGAGCTTGCGAAAAACGAAGTGGGCCTTGTCATCACCGGCCATTTCTGCGTCGACAAGATGCAGCGTGCCGACGCGGGCCAGCCCGTGCTGGACGAGACGACGGACGAGTCCCTTCTCCGCCGCGCCTGCGACGGCGTGCACCGGTACGGCGGTAAACTTTTCTTCCAGCTCAGCCACAGCGGCATCAAGGGCGTCGAGAGCGTGAACGGCGCGCCGCCGAAGCACCCCGAGGATTTCACTCGGGAAGAGCTCGACCGTCTGGTTGAGCAGTTTGCCTTCGCGGTGAAAAAGTGCAAAGAGAGCGGTGCGGACGGCGTGCAGGTCCACAACGCGCACGGGTATCTGCTCTCGAACTTTCTGAATCCGGAGGAAAATCTGCGCACGGACGAGTACGGCGGGAGCCTGGAGAACCGCTTCCGCCTCATCGAGCGGATCCTGCGCGCGGTGCGCGCGGCATGCGGCGCGGATTTCCCGATGATCGTCAAGGCCGACAGCAACGGCTGCGGCGACCTGCCTGCGCTGCTGCAGCTCTACGAATGCTGCGGCGTGGACGGAGCGGAGGTCAGCGGCATCGACTTCAACCGCCGCGCGGGTCAGAAGACGCCGTTCTATCTGGACGCGCTCATCTGCGAGCCGGACTTTGCCGCAAAGCTCAAAAGCGGCGCGCAGGACGGGAGCAAATGCCTTGCCTGCAACGGCTGCTGCACGATCTACCGCAAGCGCTTTGTGCGCTGCGTGCAGCATCAAGACGAGATCGAGCAGTTCAAAACCATCCCGTGGTAAAGAAAAACGGCAGAGCCGGCGCATTTTGCGCCGGTTCTGTTTTCACTGTTCGATGACACTTTATCATGTTAACAAAATGGAAAAGCGCGCAGCCTTCGAATTCTATCGACATTACCGATTGCATTCTGTCGGAATCTGCCATATACTGCAATAAAATTCAGCATTTCTACGCGCCGCTTGAAAAATCGGGCTGCCGCGGCGATCTGCAAGGAGGAGTCACCCATGAAGCGAAACTTTATTGCCAAGCGCTTCCAGAGCGCGGGCACCGGCCTGACGCTCGACACCGCGGCGCTGGCCAAATACAAGGACATTGTCGACCTGAGCATCGGCGACACGGATTTTACAACCGACGAGGCCATCATCAACGCTGCCTTCCGCGACGCCAAAGCGGGCTACACCCATTACGGCGACCCCAAGGGCGACCCTGAGCTCATTTCCGCGGTCTGCAAGGCGTGGGAAGAGGACTTCGACCAGAGCCTTCCGCGCGACCACGTGCTCGTGAGCGCGTCGAGCTGCCTCGGCATGTCGCTGGCAATGTTTGCCATCCTCGATCCCGGCGACGAGGTCATCGTCTTTTCCCCGTATTTCGCGCTGTACCGCGCGCAGATCGAGCTGGCGGGCGGCGTGTGCGTCGATGTGCCGACCTACGCCGAGGAGGACTATGCCATCAGCGAAGAGCGCCTGCGAGCTGCCATCACGCCGCGCACGAAGGCCATCATTTTCAATAACCCCACGAACCCCACCGGCATGGGCTACGATCTGTCCACAATGGAGATGCTTGCCCGCGTGGCAAAGGAATATGATCTTCTCATCGCGGCGGACGAAATTTACACGACCTACATCTACGAGGGCGACTTCCGCCCCATCCGCACGCTGCCCGGCATGGCCGAGCGCACCATCACGCTCAACAGCTTTTCCAAGAACTTCCTTATGACCGGCTGGCGCGTGGGCGTCATCATCGCTGAGCCGGAATTCCTCGACGTGATGAACCGTATCAACGGCTCGCTCGTCTATTCCGCACCGTCCATCTCCCAGCGCGCGGGCATCCAGGCGCTCGCAATGCGCAAAGAAATCCGCGAGAAGTACGTGACCGCGTACCGCGACCGCATCTTCTACTCTGCCGACCGCATCGAGAAGATCCCGTATCTGAGCCTCGTGCGCCCGAAGGGCACGTTCTACCTCTTCCCCGGCGTGGAGAAGACGGGCCTCGACGACAAGCAGTTCTGCAAGGAGCTACTTGAGCGCGCGCACGTGCTCGTCAGCGCGGGCAGCCCGTTCGGCAAGACCGGCGCAAACCACTTCCGCATCGCCTGCACCGTCGGCATTGACCAGCTCAAGCAGGCGTTCGACCGCATGGAGAAGCTGGAATTCTGAGAATTCCGCTTGTGTCCGTAAGACGGGCATGGTAAAATCAAAAGATAACGAAAAAGCTGCCGTTTTTCGGCAGCTTTTTTTCAAAAGGAGGGGCGCTTATGCAGGAAAAGTCGAAACCTGTGGATAACCTGCGCGCGGACGCGGAGAAAATCATCACGCGCGCCATCGCGGCGGTGCTGCCGGACGCGGCGGTCGAGCGCGCGCTGAAAGGCAAGACCTTTTTAGGAAGGGTGTACCTCGTTGCGGCGGGGAAGGCCGCGTGGCAGATGGCGCACGCCGCCCGCGCGTGTTTGCAGGATAATTTCTGCGGCGGTGTGGTCGTGACGAAGTACGGTCACGTGAAAGGTGAGATCGCGGATGTCGCGTGCTTTGAGGGCGGGCATCCCGTGCCGGACGAAAACTCCCTGCGCGGCACGGACGCCGCGCTCGCGCTGACGGAAGATTTGTCCGAAAGCGACACGGTCGTCTTTCTGCTCTCGGGCGGCGGCAGCGCGCTTTTTGAAAAGCCGCTGCTTCCGCTTGCGGAATTGCAGGACGTCACGAATCAGCTCCTTGCCGCGGGCGCGGACATCGTGGAGATCAACACGATCCGCAAGCGGCTTTCCGCCGTCAAGGGCGGACGCTTCGCCCGGCACTGCGCGCCGGCGCAGGTCTTCGCTGTCGTGCTGAGCGATATTCTGGGCGACCCGCTCGACATGATCGCCTCGGGCCCCGCGTATCCCGACAGCTCAAGCTGTGCGCAGGCGCTCGATATTGCGAAAAGGTACGGCCTGCGCCTGTCGGAGCGGGCGTGGGCGCTTCTGGCACAGGAAACACCGAAAACGCTTACAAATGTCGAAACGCAGATCACCGGCAGCGTGCGCGAGCTCTGCGCGTCGGCCGCCGCGGCGTGCGAAGCGCTCGGCTACGAGCCGATGATCCTCACCGACTGCCTCTGCTGCGAGGCGCGCGAGGCGGGGAGCATGCTTGCTTCCATTGCGCGCACGCATGCGCGTGACGGGAAAAACCTTGCGTTCCTCATGGGCGGCGAAACGGTCGTCCACCTGAGGGAAAAGGGCCTTGGCGGGCGCAATCAGGAGATCGCGCTCTCCGCGGCGCTCGGCATTGAGGGACTTTCGAACGCGCTCGTCTTTTCCGTCGGCTCCGACGGGACGGACGGACCGACCGATGCCGCGGGCGGCATCGCCGACGACGAGACCGCGCAGCTGATGCGCCAAAAGGGCGTTGACGCTGTGCAGTCGCTCAATGATAACGACGCCTACCATGCGCTCGACGCGGTCGGCGGACTCATCAAGACCGGCGCGACGGGCACGAACGTCAACGACGTCACCGTCCTGCTGCTGCGTGCGGCGGAATGAGGGAAAAATGCGGAGCGCTTGACAACGGGGCGTTCCGGCGTTACGATAGCTGCGGCAAGCCTTTCCGGGCTGCCGGAATTTTTAAAATGAAGGAGCCGTTTTTTGAAGTCTAAAACGATGTTACTGGAGCGTGTGCGCTGACCGGGAGGGCCGGCAAATTTACTGACACACGCCGTTCCTCCCGAGAGCCATGCTTTTCAGGAGGACTACATGAACCGCGAGAACAAACGCAAAACCTTTGAAAAAGGCTATTACAAGACCCACGCCTGCCGCGACACCTTCACCTGCAAGGTCTGTGGGCGGCTCTGCACGCCGGAAAACGCCGGCAGCGACCATCGCAACCACTGCCCGAACTGCTTATCGAGCCTGCACGTGGACATTGAGCCGGGCGACCGCGAAAGCGACTGCGGCGGCATCATGGAGCCCGTGGCCGTCTGGGTGCGAAGAGGCGGCGAGTGGGCGATCATCCACCGCTGCAAGCGCTGCGGAGCGCTCAGTTCGAATCGTGTGGCGGCGGACGACAACCCGATGAAGCTCATGAGCATCGCCATGCGACCGCTCAGCGCGCCGCCGTTCCCCCTCGAGCGCATCGAGGAGATGACCGCCCTCATGGGCGGCGAGGGAAGCGTGCGATAAGCCCAAAAGGAAACAGAGGAGGCGGCCTGCATCGGCAGGCCGCCTCCTCTGCCGCTTGACAAGGACGGAGCGGGGAGCAGGACAGCGGTGAGAGCAGGTGTTTCGTTTGTGTTTCGGTTTTGCACAGGTGATTGCAAAACCGGCAAACCTATGGTATAATAAAATTACAGACCGATCAAAAGCCGCCTTGGCGTCGAAGATACAGCCGTTTTTGCGGCTGCTTTTCTTATATTTGGCCGCTTTTTGCCGCAGACGGCGTTTTCAGATCACACCAAATGCTGGAAGGAGATTTTTTCTATGGAGGTGAGTCACTTCTTCAGGACATGACCGCACGCGTTTTGCAGCGCCGGAAACGGATGGTGACGCTTATGGCGCACACCGTCTATGATGCGGCGGCAGTCCTCCGCGCAGGGAGCTTTGGGATCGGTCAGATCAACGCATAATAAAATATTATAATTTAAGGATGTGTTATTTTGTTACTCTCAGGCAAAGGTCTGAAACATGACTTTGTCCGATTTGTTTCGGCCACCGTGGCTTCACAGGTGGTATTCTCGCTCTACTCAATGGTCGACGGCCTGATGGTCTCCCTCGGCGTTAACGAATACGCCATGAGCGCCGTCAACCTCGCCATCCCATTTACCAACGCGCTGTTTTCCATTGCCGTGCTCTTTGCCGTCGGCTCGTCCACGCTGATCGCCATTGCCATCGCGCAGGATAAACGGCACGAGGCCAACACCCTCTTTTCACAGAATTTTGCCACGCTGCTCATCCTCGGCGCGGTCGTAACGGCGCTCGTGCTGCTGTTTTTGGAGCCGTTCGCCCGCCTTCTCGGCGCGGACGAGATCACGCTCGACTATGTCAAGCATTACCTTCTCGGCCTTGCGCCGTTCGGCGTGTGCTATCTGGTGTCCTACAACCTTGAGGTGCTCGTCAAGACGGACGGTTTCCCGCGCTACGCGCTCTTCACGGTCATCGGCGGGTGCCTGACAAACTGCGTGCTCGACTATATCGCGATTTTCTGGCTCGACATGGGCGTTTTCGGCGCGGCAGTCGCCACGGGCATTTCACAGCTTGTCACTTGCCTCTCGTACTTTGCGCACTTTTTCAGCAAAAAGTGCACGTTCCGGTTGTGCAAATTCCGCTTCGATCCGCACCTTTACGCGCGCATCCTGCCCATCGGACTTGCCGACGGCGTGACGGAGCTGTGCACGGGACTGATGATCTTCCTCTTCAACCGCACGGTGCTCAAATATATTGGTACGGACGGCGTTGTGACCTACACGGTCATCGCCTATGTGACGTCGCTCATCATCCAGCTGATGGTCGGCATCTCGCAGGGCTCGCAGCCGCTCGTGAGCTTCCAGTACGGAAGGGGAGACTGCGCCGCGTGCAGAAAGCTCCTGCGCTATGCGCTCACGACCGTTTGCATCGCCGCGCCGGTGCTCTTCCTCGGGCTTTACGTCTTTGCGCCGCAGCTCGTGCGCCTCTACCTCTCGCACGCGGGGGAGGAGCTGGTCGCGTACTCGGCGCACGCGTTCCGGCATTACAGCGTTTCGTATCTGTTCCTTGGCTTCAACATCGTCATCGGCGGCTTTTTGACGGCGCTTGAGCGCCCCGTCCCAGCCATCAGCATTTCCGTCGGCCGCGGCCTTGTGCTGCAAAGCGCGGTGCTGCTGACGCTTGCCGCCGCGTTCGGCGGCGAGGCGATCTGGTACACGCCCGTTCTTTCCGAGGCGATGTGCCTTGTCATGTCGCTCCTGTTCCTGCGCAGCTACCGCAGACAGACCGATATGCAGGCGTGAGCCCCGCCCAGTGCGATAAAATAAGAAAAAATAAAAAGGCCCTGGAAGCAGCACTTCCAGGGCCTTTTGGCATCCCCGACCAGACGCTAACTGGCGGACTGACGCTTAGAAGCCAGCTATCTCATTTCATGCCGTGCAGTACACCGTCATTTACTGCCGGCCGGTTAGTTCCGCACAGATCACTTGAAAACAAAGATTTCTTCGATCGGCGCTTCGACAACCCTTGCAATATCGATCGCCAGTTTAAGTGAGGGATTGTATTGTGCCTTTTCCAGCCGCATGATGGTTTCCCGCCGCACGCCTACCTGCGCCGCCAACTGCTCTTGGGTCAAATCTTTTAATAGCCTGTACTTTTTTAATCGGCATGAATTTACCGTTCCCGCTGAAGAAGAACAGGAGGCTCCCGTATGAAGAAGTTTTTCTCATTGACTTTGACTCTGGCTGCCATGCTTTCTGCGATGGCGGTCAGCGCACAGGCTGCCGATTATTCCTTTGAAACCGATGGCACCCCGGAATACTATCCCTCCTCTTCCTATGAGGATGTCTACGGTTCCCGCTACAATTACGGCGGGAAAAATGTGGTGGACTACCAGATCCCCGAGCTGGAGTACGGGCAGCTCAGCACCACCAAAACCGGGGTGATGGAGAAAATCATGCTGCATGGTCTTCAGGGCATCTCTGCATCCGGCAGCGGAATTTACGGAATTTCTCCCGGCGGCGGAACTGTGGAGATCCCCGGTTTTCTGCAGGGCGGCTCCACATCTACTCCTGCGACGCCCGCTTTCACGGAGCTGACACAGGATTTTCTGCTCTCCAACGGTGCCGTCGGAAAGATCTCCATTCCTGCCATCGGAGTTAAGAATTACTATCTCTGGGAAGGTGAAACGACTGCCAGCATGAAAAAGGGGCTGGGGCATTTCACCAGTACCAGCGTCTGGAACGGCAATGTGGCTGTCTGCGGGCATAATCGCGGCGCCAAATATGTGATCGGCAGCATCAAGAATCTGGATGTGGGTGATAAAATCACCTATACCACATCCATGGGTACCCGCACCTATCTGGTGGAGACTGTGACCAAAATCAGCAGCAGCGATTGGAGCTATTTGTCCTCTACCACGGATAACCGAATGACTCTCCTTACCTGCGTTGCCGGAGATTCCAGTCAGCGCTGGTGTGTGCAGGCTGTTCAGGCCTCTTAAAAATCTTTTGTTGAAAAAGCCGCTTTATGATCGTAAAGGAATAGTAGATCAAAAATAAGGAGGCTTTTCCATGAAGAAGCAGATCCTCACGATGTTTACGGGCCTTTTTATCGGCGCTATTATCACAGGCGGAACTTCCGCCTATGCTGCGGGAATCCTCGCTGAACGCAGCAACCATCGTATTTTTGTCGATGGGCAGGAGGTGCAGATGGAGGCCTATGCGATCAACGGCAACAACTATGTGAAGCTGCGGGACATTGGCGAACAGGTCGGTTTCAATGTTTATTGGGACAGCGATACCAAATGTGTGCAGGTCGAATCGGAAAAGCCGTACACCGGCGAAGCGCCAGAAAAGTCTGCGGAGGTAAAGCCCATGGAACATCCTTCGCAGACAGATGTTGCCACCGCAAAACAGGACATCATCGACCGCACCAATGCCCTGCGCAAAGAAAACGGCGTTGCTGTGCTGCGCATCAACAACAAACTCATGCAGGCGGCGCAGGTACGAGCCGACGAGATGGCTGCGCATACCGTCTATTCTCACACAAGGCCGGATGGCAGAAAATTCAATACCGCCACGGATTGTCCTTACATGGCCGAAAATATCCATCGCATCGCAGATTGGGTGCTGTCTGACCAGACACTTGCCGAACGGGCCGTGGCGGATTGGAGCGCTTCGACAACCCACAACAAGAACATGGTCAACCCAAAGCTATCTGAGATTGGCGTTGGGCTGGCAAGAGGTGTCAATGATACTGGTGACCCGTGCTGGTACTGTGTCCAGCTTTTCCTCTACGATGGCTATTCCATCTCAAGTGTAAATCCGCCTGTGGTGAGATAGCAGCATTTAATCTCCTACGCAAAATGACGGTTGATTCTATGATAAAATTCTGATAAAATAATGATAGCGGTGGTAAGATAACCCCGAGTAAGGAGGAACTGCTATGATCAATATCAGACCTGTTTCCGATATGCGAAACAAATTTTCGGAAATCGAAGAGACTGTGCTGAAAACCGGCGATCCGGTTTTTCTTACCAAGAATGGTTACGGCTCTATGGTGGTCATGAGTATCGAGCAATACGCAGCGCTGACGGATGACATCGAGCTGAAGCTGGACGAGGCTGACCGCGCAGCAGATTCCGCTGATATTCGTTATTCCGGAGATGAGATGTTTAAGAGAGTAAGAGGACGGATCCATGGACGAAAAGAATTATAAGCTAAGTGTTCTGCCGCTCTTTGAGGATGACCTTAACAAAATCGTGGATTATATCAGCATCAGCCTTCAAAACCCGATTGCAGCAGAAGACTTTGTTGATGCTGTTGAAACCGCAATCCATGAACGCCTTTCCTGCGCAGAAGCATTTGAACCGTATCATTCTGTAAGAGAGCGTGAGCATCCTTATTATCGTATCCAGGTAAAGAACTACACGATTTTTTATGTAGTGATTGGAGATACGATGGAGGTGCGCCGCATCGTTTACAGCCGCAGAGATGAGACCATCCCAAACTTTGTGTAAACCTCCGATGTGGTGTAGAATAGAAGCACCACATTGGAGGTTTTACATATGGCCAGAAAGAATCGTACCCCAGAAGAAAACGCCCGACGGGAGAAAATCCGTGAACTGCTGCAGATGGCAAACATCGGCAGCATGGATGACATTCAGAGCCTGTTTAAGGAGGCAATCTCAGAATTCATGGAGAATGGCCTGGAAGCAGAGTTGGATGATGAACTGGGCTACAGCAAGTATGACTACAAGAACAAGGACACAGATAACAGCCGCAACGGTCACAGTCATAAAACACTGCGGACCAGCTTTGGAGATGTAGAGGTATCGGTGCCTCGAGACCGGAAAGGCGAATTTGAGCCTCAGGTGCTGAAGAAAAACCAAACCAGCATCAGCCAGGACATTGAGGAAAAGATCCTGTCCATGTATGCAAAAGGAATGAGCACAGGAGATATTGAAGCGCATATTCAGGATATCTACGGCGTAGAGGTCTCAGATACCACGGTAAGCCGCATTACGGATAAGATCCTGCCCATCGCAAAAGAATGGCAGCAGCGGCCTTTAGAAAGCGTATACGCAGTGGTTTTCCTGGATGCCATCCACTATCATGTTCGAAGTGAGGGTCAGATCGTCAAGAAGGCTGTTTATATTGCAATTGGCATCAATCTGGACGGCAAAAAAGATGTTCTTGGCATGTGGGTCGGCGAAAATGAGAGCGCCAAATTCTGGGCAACGGTGCTCAACGGTTTGAGAAATCGAGGCGTTGAGGATATTTTCATCGCCTGTACGGACAATTTGACCGGATTTTCCGCTGCGATTGAAGCGGTGTTTCCCAAGACAGAGATTCAGAACTGTATCATCCATCAGCTCCGAAATTCCAGCAAATATGTATCCTACAAGGATATAAAGGCGCTCATGGCAGATTTGAAGGCGGTCTACGCCGCAGTGGATGAGGCCGCTGCTCTGGACGCGCTGGATACCTTTTCCGAGCATTGGGACAAGAAATACCCCAAAATCTCTCAGTCCTGGCGGGACAATTGGCCGAATCTCAGCACCTATTTCAAGTATCCCCAGGAGGTTCGCCGTCTGATCTATACGACCAATACCGTTGAGGGATTCAACCGCCAACTTCGGAAAGTAACCAAGGCAAAATCCGTGTTCCCCACAGATGACAGCCTACTGAAAATGCTGTATCTGGCCATGATCGATATCACAAAGAAATGGACTGGCCGGAGACAGGATTGGAGCATGATCCATGCTCAGCTGGCAGTATTTTTTGCTGATCGTATGCCGGAATAACCTGCTACACACCGGCATGTCAAGGGTCCAGATGAACGGGGGCTGGCGCCCCCGCCCTTGACATGCCCTCGATCCACTGCTATTTTGAAAACAAGGCGGCAGCAGCTTGCGCCACTTCCGCCTTGAATATATTTTGCTCTATTTACACCGCATTTCGGTGTTTACACAGAATTTGGGACAGACCCGCAGAGATCAATGTATTCAGTTTGATAAATTGGAATATGTCTAACTGTTTTGTAAATTTACATTTTTGTACACTGTAAATAGTCTTTGATCAAATAAATACGGTATCTTAATAGTTCTCTTTTCTTACCTCAAAGTAAGCCTGAGGATGATTACATACAGGGCATTTTTCAGGAGCTTCTGCACTAACTACAAGATGTCCGCAATTGCGACATTCCCACATTGTAATGCCACTTTTCTTAAACACTTCCATAGTTTCAACATTCTTAAGAAGTGCACGATATCTTTCTTCATGAAGTTTTTCAATCGCAGCAACACCTCTGAACTGAGCGGCTAATTCCGGGAAACCTTCTTCTTCCGCTTCATTAGCCATTCTAGCATACATATCTGTCCATTCTGCATTTTCGCCTTCTGCAGCGTGAAGAAGATTTTCTGCGGTATCTCCAAGTTCACCAAGCGCCTTAAACCAGAGTTTTGCATGCTCCTTCTCATTGTCAGCTGTCTGCAGGAATAATGCTGCAATTTGCTCATATCCGGCCTTCTTTGCTACGGAAGCAAAATAAGTGTATTTATTTCTGGCCTGAGATTCCCCTGCGAACGCTTCCCAAAGATTCTTCTCTGTCTTTGTTCCAGCATACTTACTCTTTGCAGGCGACTATTCCACCTTCTTGAAAACAGATGCAGGCTGCTTACATAATGGACACTGCTCCGGTGCTGCCTCTCCTTCATACACATAACCACAAATACTACATACCCATTTACTCATTTTTATATCTCCTTTTCGATTTAATATTTCACTCTTATCTTCATAAGAAGTGTGTAACATCTTTTCTGCCAATTCACTTAACGGCTTTCCATAAAACTCCTCATAAAGATGAATAATCTCTGGATTCTCATGACTCCGTCTGAGTGTCATCGCCTCATCCCTTGTATAGAGACTTGCAATTCTCGCTTTACGTACCTCGTCCTTATCCTTCATGATATCCTTTGGTTGGCCGCCTCCACCGATACATCCGCCCGGGCAAGTCATAACTTCCACAAAATGATACTGTTTTTCTCCCTGCTTGATGCCCTCAATTACTTTCCCGGCATTGGCTGTACCATATACTACAGCGATATTCACATCTAAATCGCCAACTTTTAAAGTAGCTTCTTTGACGCCTTCATATCCCCTTACAGGTGTAAGGTTGAATAACTGTTCCGGTGATTTTTCTTTTGTAATAAATTCGTAAGCAGTTCTGAGAGCAGCTTCCATAACACCTCCGGTATTGCCGAAAATAATACCAGCTCCAGATGCATCTCCCATAAAATTGTCATATTCACCATCTTCAAGACTGGCAAAATCAATCCCTTCCTCTTTTGCCCACTTTGCAAGCTCTCTGGTCGTGATCACGTAATCCATGTCACGCATCCCCTCTACACCAAGATAATGAGCAGAAGCGTTCATCTCCTCTCTGCGAATTTCAAATTTCTTTGCAGTACATGGAGTAAGTGCCACATTTACAATTGATTTTGGATCTATACCCTTCTTCTCAGCAAAATAGGTCTTAATTGTAGGTCCCTGCATTCCGATAGGGCTTTTCGCTGATGAAAGATTCGGAATCATTTCCGGATAATATGTTTCCACATACTTAACCCATGCAGGACAACAACTGGTAAACTGAGGTAAGGGAGCGCTTTTTTTGGTCACTCTCTCAATAAGCTCACTAGCTTCCTCAACAATAGTAAGGTCAGCTGCAAAACAGGTATCAAGGACATAATTTACGCCTAATTTTCTAAGCAACGAAACCATTTTCCCTTGTACAAAGCTGCCATCAAGCATACCGAATTCTTCCCCCAGCGCAGCTCGTACGGATGGTGACGTACTTACAATGACAATCTTTTCCGAATTCTGAACCTCTCTCTTTACATCCAAATATTCATACTTTTCCATAATACTGTCAACAGGACAGACATTTGTACACTGTCCGCAATTTATACACACAGCCTCTCCACAAGTCTGCTCAAATGTATATGTACCATGCACACCTATGGCATTTGTACATACGTCCTTACACATTCCGCATTTAATACATTTTTCTTCCAAACGAGTAATACTCGGATTATTTCCCTCGATTGGAACACGCACATGTAAAGGTAAATGATTCATCGTTTATCCTCCTAAAAATATAGATTGGCAACACTATAAACCCGTTTGTAAGCATACAAATATTGCGTTTCCATTATACCGCAACATCTGTATTTAGGTCAAAAGTTTTTGCATTAGCAAAACAAATTCTTATTTTTATAACTCTTATACACTATTTCAAGCGAATATAGCAGGTTGATTTTCCGGTTCCTTCACGCTTCAGTTCGCCGGATGCCACCATTTTCCGCAGTGCAGCTTCTACAGAACTCAAACTCAGCGAAGGACACTGCTCCCTGATATCCTGCTTCGTGAAACGACCGATTTTATTCAGAGCAGCCTTACGAACCATATCAATGGCAGGAAGCTTCTCTTCCACGATGGCAAATCTGTCCCCGAAGTCTTTATACGCAGCCAGAATGGTGCCAAGCAGATATTTAATAAACGGGACGGCATCCTCGGTTCCTTCATGCCAGCCATGCTGTGCACGGTTCAGTGCGTCATAATACAAATCCTTGTTTTTCGCGATCTTTGCCTCTAGGGAGATATATTTTCCAACGTAGAATCCGCTGCGATATAAGAGCAGCGTCGTCAGCAAGCGACTCATTCTGCCATTGCCATCACTAAATGTAACAAAAGGAAACCCTGCATCTGCAAGGCAAATGCAGGGTTTCTGTATGTTCAGTATATCACTTAGGAGAAACGGATATCAAGTATCAGTTGAAAATGATTTGGATTTCATTATCAGTTATAGTGATTACCTTGATAAACAGTTTGGCGATTGTCTTTTTCTTCTCAAAAGAATACTGCGCCCAACGGTCAATACAGTCTTGGATTTCTTCGGGAGATAAGATTGCTTTTGTACCCGTTTTTAATGCCAAGATTTCTTGTGATATTCTTTCACTTTCCTTATCTAACTTTTCTATTTTAGCATTATACCGCTTTGCAACTGCTGGGCCAGCAGACGCAACAGCATCCACCAAGTTATCTATCTCTTGATTGATTTTGATTAACTCAATATTCAGTTGGTTTAACTTTGCACTATCGGGGTTTTCTTCTTCCGTAAACAATGCCTTTGTAAGTTCTGTTTGCAGGTGTTCTAACAGCAACGGTTCTACATAGTCCTCAATCATTTTTACCGTTATCTCCGTAGATACACCCGTACAACTATGCCGTTTCTTACCACTGCATATCAACTTATGATTTCCATCTGACCTTGTGGCTACCGTATTAGCCAAACCACAATAACCACATTTCATAAGACCAGATAACCAAGTGTGTGTACCCTTACCACTATTCTTAATCTGAGAGTTGCCGTCTGCCTTCATATTGCAGGCAAGCCAAATATCAGCAGGAATAAACGGTGTGTGGGGTGCTACCGTGATATAGGTAGGAGGTAGGTTGTTTGGGTCAACCTTTTTCTCCTTACCACCTTCGGTATATTTGTAGAGACCGTTTTCACCGATAAAGTCATCTTGTAAATTTCGGATCATGAGCACCACTTGCACGGAGATTTAGCCCCAGTGTCACGGCAAAATAGCTCCGCTGTCACGGCGGAGAGCGCCAA
>NZ_JPJG01000045.1 GCF_000765235.1 Oscillibacter sp. ER4
GCGATCGCTACTATCCAGCTGAGCTACGTGGGCTTATGTCAATATTCAAATTTGTGTGCTCTTAGGCGGGAGAACTTACTTCCGCTTAGGAGTACATGATACAGCTTTTTAGCTGTTGCGTTGCATCACTGTGAGTCCCTCGCAGTCCCTGATATTACGCGATTTTTGGGGAACCGCTTGTTGATCGCTGCCGACTGCTGTTAGGGGATACTCTTTCGAATTTCACGGTTTGTTGGCATGATTGTTGGCAATACCTGCTACGCCATAACGAGTTGACCGTGGTTTTTAACCCACGGTCAACTATTGCACAGCAATCTCCTGGGCAGACGCGCTTCCCGGCGATCTCGTATTTTACCCGGATGACACCCATGTGGGGATCGTCGCCGGTTGGGATGAAAACGGAAATATCCTCATCGTCCATTGTGCCAGCAGCTATAACAATGTGGTCATTACTGGGATAGAGGGATTTACTTCCATCGCCCGACCGCAGTATTACGCCCAATAGCAATAAAAACTCGCGGTGCAACGCGAAAAACATTGAAATCGCATTGCACCGTGAGATGCTTTTATTCAATAAGAATTCCTGGTTGATTATGCAGAGAATGGCATCATCTGTATGGTAATGACCATCATTAGTGTGATGGGGTTGGTGCTTTTGTTCCTTTTGAAAGGAGAAAAAAGGCAGAAGCCTGTGTTTTACTTCATGGCGGTATGGGGCATGGTCATCGCATGGATGACGGCGAATAGTTATCCTACCAATTTTATCAAGGAGCAGTTGATTTCTTGGGCGTTTGGCGCTCTGGCTGTGATTGCACTGCTGGTACAGATTTGCGACAAAAGCGAAAAATCCTTTTTGACGGCGAAGGTGTTGGCAGCGGCATCTGTTGTGCTGGGAATGGCGGCTTTGATTATAGGATAATTCAAAAAACTCCGCAGGTTTTCTGCGGAGTTTTTTTACTTGGTGTTGATGCTGAAGTGATATCAAATTCACCAAAAGCAGCAACGATGTGGAGAGCGCGCTGATGCTCTATTTTGAGAAGTTGCGGGAAAAAGAGCTGAGCCGGATGAAAAATGTCGATTCGTCCCGCTAGACGTTGATTCGTCCCGTATTTGTTGACAAATTGAGAATTTTTATTAGAATAGGGTTGTAAATTTTTCATCTAACTTTTTATAACCACCGTGCGTTGTTACTAGGCCGTGTCGGATGCGGTATAATCACCAAAAAAGCATTCCAATACGAAAAATGTTGCAATTAACAGTCCCTGGAAGAACGGCAACCTAACGGAGTGCAAGATGTCCATATCAGAGCGGTGTCACCGAATCGCAATGAACTTCGTCCGTTATTTTTTCAAAATAGTTGTCACCTATCAGCGGGCTGGACCGTCTATCTATATGACCGGTCATTCGGAGACGTGATGTTTCTGTTATCACGTTCTCTGTTTCAAGGAAGGAGCAGGCCGCTGGATGTTTACACCACATGAAATCTTGGATAAGGGGTCTTTCTGCACATTGGTGATTGCCTGTCAGGAGATCATGTTCCGTACGGCCAAGAGCATTCTCCGTCAGGATGAGGATGCCGAGGATGCTGTGCAGGACGCCATCTGCACAGCCTTTGCCAGTCGGGACTCTCTGCGAGATGTTCAGCGGTTCAAGCCCTGGCTTCTGCGGATTCTCACCAACAAGTGTTATGACCTCTGCCGGAAACGGCGTCCCACCGTAGATCTGGAAGATATGGCAGACCGATTACCATCGGAGAGTCAGGACCACGATCGGCGGATGACGCTGTGGCAGGCGGTACTGTCCTTGCCGGAAGACCTGCGAGTGCCTGTTACCTTGTTTTATTACGAGGACCTTTCCGTGCGTGAGATCGGACAGGTGCTGGGGATCAGTGAAGCGGCGGTGAAAACGCGCCTGTCCCGTGGACGGGGGCGGCTGCGCCTTCTGCTGGAAGAAAAATGAGGTGAGAAATGAATCAGTTTGATGAAATTTTGAAAAAAAGAGCGAGGGAGGAACCCTTCCCCCTGCCGCAGGGTTATGCCGGGCGGGTCTTGCAGACTTGCGCTGCCTTGGAGGAGCCAAAACCTCGGAAGCGATACCCTTTTCGGCAGGTAACCTGGGCCGCAGCGGTTCTAGCACTGATGATCGTGGTGCCCAATGTGTCTCCGGCGGCAGCAGCCGCCATGGCAGATGTACCGGTGCTGGGTGCCATCGTGCGGGTGATAACCTTCCGGAATTATGTCTATGACGACGGGTTCCACAGCGCGGACATCTCCGTGCCGGAGTTGGGGGGAGACGAAGCTGCTCAGACAGTCAATAAACAGGTGCAGGATTACACCGACCGGCTTATCAAGCAGTTTCAGGAGACCTGCGAGACCATGGAAGAGAACTACGGAGACCTGTCCGTTACCAACTCCGTGGTAACAGACAGTGATGTCTGGTTCACCCTCCGCATTGATGCGGTGGAAACCCAGGCCAGCGGCTATCAGTTCAGTCGCTTCTATCACATTGACAAAACCACAAACCAGGTGGTGAAACTGGAAGACCTGTTCCGTGAGAATTCGGATTATTCCCGTGTGCTGACCGAGGAGGTGCAGCGGCAGATGGAGGAGCAAATGGCTGCGGACTCTGGTGCCGCCTATTTTCCGGAGGAGCTGACAGAGATTGATCCGAACCAAAACTTCTATTGGAATGAGCAGGGTGAACTGGTGCTGGTGTTCGATGAATACACCGCGGCTCCTGGTTCTATGGGAATGCCCGAATTTGTCATTCCGCCGGAAATCTATGAAACATTACTAAAATGAGGTGACATTAAGATGATGAAACGGATACTCGCCTGCATGATGGCGGCGATGCTACTGCTGGCCTGCGCCGGTTGCGGCGAAAAGAAGTCCGGAGAAGCGGCTGAGGAGAAGATCCTCACCGGAACCCTGGACGAGGTAAAGGATTTTATGTTCGTGGTTTCAGACCAGAACGGAACCAGCTATGCCCTGAATTTCGAGAAGGAGCCTGAGGGCCTGTCGGACGTCGCTGTGGGTGACGTAGTGACGGTGACCTATACTGGAGAACTGTCGGAGATCGATCCCTTCACCGGGGTTGTCCTTCAAGTGGAACTGGCGGAATAATGTTGAAGAATAGGGAGTAACAAACTCCTTTCCCGCGAAAGCCTCTCTAGTAAAACGCCGAAAATCCCTGGCAATTGCAGTTCAATATCCTGCTTTTGCCAGGGATTAGTATCCGCTTTGCGGGAAGCTAGCAGTTAGCTGACAGAGTAAGTGGATAATAATGCCGTAAGGACAAGGCGAACACCGTTTGGAAGGACACCAAGAAAGCAGAGGACAGAACACTGCCGTATACCATCACCAAGGCCGCCGCTCCGGTGCTGGACGATATTTCTGTCAGGCAGAAGTACACCTTGTCCACCCAGCAGAGCAAAGACATCGGCCGCGCGTTTTCCCGACCGTCCCGCCGGAGAAATACTGAGTCGACGGGCAGCTTTTTCGCATGTCTTGCCAAACATCCGCATACCCTCTACTAAAACAGCTTAGGGGAGGATATGCGGATGTTTTTGCATTTTCATCGCGGGAGGAAACGGGGCAAGCGGGAGATCGTGAAGCCGTGTTTTTTCGTCCTGCGGCGCAGGACGCTGACGTTCGGCGCGGCGCTGCTGATGGCGGTGGCAATCTTCGGCGCGGTGAACGCACCGGCCGCTGTGCGGGCGTCCGCCGCAACGCGGCAGCTGCCTATTTACTGCGTTGAGCGTGACCAGAAAGTTTGCAGCATCTCGTTCGATGCTGCGTGGGGCGCGGACAACACACAGCGCATTGCGAACAAAACGCGAGAGGCGATCATTGTTGCTAAAGCGGATAATTTAGCAGCTGCTTGTGTTCATCTGTACGAAGCAAATCGGCAATAAAGGCTGCTGCGTCGGCTGTAGAAGAGTTGTGCTGCAAATCGAAAGCAGAACAAGAAAATGAACAAGGCGGGCAGGTCAACGACCTGCCCGCCTGTGCTTTGCCCATTTTGCGGTTACTACGGTTATACCAGTGCGGAAAGACCACTGTCAGCAAGGAAGTTCTTTGCTGCCTCGCGAGAAGCATTGATTTCTTCTTCATTGACGCGGTTCAGCTCAGTGGCACTGTTGCTTTGGAGAACAAGCTGTACCTTGCACATGCTATACAGCAGCCCAACCAGCAGCGCGGTGTTTTCCGTCAACTTTTTCTCAGCGTCAGAATAGTCATTCCAATCAGTCTTTCCGCTGAGAACCACCAAATCGCCGAGTTTCTCCAAATGGCGGCGGTAGATTTTATCAACAGTCTGAAGAGCATCCTCAAATCTGCTTTCTGCATCGCTCAGAGTTCGCATGTAACGGCAAATCTTACGGACTTCAGTCTCTTCTTTTTTCGCCTGTTTGAACGCTTCATCCGCCTTGTTAGAGAGCTTGCTTCCGGTCACATTGAAGATGACACCGCCGACTAAGATGCCAACGCCGAGTGTTGCGGCACCGAGAATGGTCGTGCCGAGCGCTATACCACCGCCACCGGCGGCAATCGCACCGCCGCCAAGAGCAGCCAGCGTTGCGTTGGTGGCTGCCACTCCGCTCAGGGATGCGATGGCCGTCCCGGTCGAAGCAGTTCCAAGCGCCATAACGGCTGCTGTAGTTGCACCGGCCGCTGCAAAGCCGCCTGCTGTGCCAACTGCCGCGCCGCCGAGTCCTCCCAGCAGAACGCCTGCGCCGACCGAGACCTGCTTCAGCTCTTCTGCATTATAGGCAGGAATGCTGACATTCTCTTTTTCATAAGGCTTAAATTCCGGACGGTTGTGGATCTGCTCAAAAATGTTGGAGAATTTCTGAAAACTGTCCAGAATTTCAAGCTCCTTTTTCCCCAAGCGATCCATATCGGCAGTGGTTTTCTTGTTCTGCGTTTCGAAACCAGTAATGGACTCTCTATGCTTGCTTTCGGCCCATTTCATCGTATCGTTGGCTTCCTTCATCTTTACACCGCCGTGAACGGCACTTCCGATTCCAACAGCACCGGCGATGGCGGCAGCTCCGCCTAAAATCAAGGGTAACGGCATAATTGATTCCTCCTAAGTACGTTTTGTTTTAAGCTTACTGCATACTTGCAGGTTTGCACGATAGAATTCTTCGCGAGTCATAGAATCTTTGAAAAAGTAATCGTAGCTTTCATCGATCCGACACAAGAGAGGTCGGGATGGATAGATGCTGCACAGGTTTCCAACGAGATATCTGCACACCCCGTCGCCTCGATCCAGCTCACTATATAATTCAGATAGTTGTAAATTGCGGCAGCACTCGCCGCACTGGTCACACGGAAACATTATTGAAACACCAAGTGCGCGCTGTTATCGTGCATGAATGAGTCGAAGTTCTCAAAACCTTCCCATGGTAAGGGCAAATTTCTTGCAATAAACGCTTGACGTAATACAGAATTTAACTCTGCCGCAGTCAGAACTCCGTCGAGTTTTGCGGCAATTTCCTTAAATGCCTGGGTTTCCTTTTCAAATTGCTCCAAGTCAATCTGCATGAGTTGAGCTGCGTACTGCTCGAAATAAGCAGCCTGTCTCCGGTAATAATTCAGCTCTGTCTCTAATGTGTGGATATTGTTGAGCTGCTGTACCAGCTGATTTGTTATCTTGCTTCTGTCTAAATACATCAGCAGCGTACAGCTCATGATACCGGTTACAAATGCGCCACAGAAACTCTGTACAATTTCTCCTGTTTTTCCAAGGACTCCAAGCGGAGTACGTGCAACAGCATCGCTGACCAGTACACCGACTGTCACACTTGCACCAATGGAAAGGACTTTCACAACAGCTCTCATTCTATCGCCAAATTCATATATATACCCCTGTCCAATTTTTCAGCAAATCCGACATCCACAAGATCATTTAATATCTGTGATCCTCGTGCATAGGAGTAACCCAAAAAGTTTGCAAGATCTTTGGTCCTGAACGGAATATCCAGACCAAAGTTAAAATATGCGTCAACCCACTGTAAAAACGTGTTATCCCGCAGTGTATCTCTCATTACCCGATACAATTCATTGCACATGAGGAAATGCTTTCCGTACATAGTGTAAAGACGCTGCTCAACAGGAGAGAATTCTGCAGTCATCTGTTCAAGACAATCACAGATAAACTGTGCCATGCTCTCAATTACTGGAATAGTGACAGAGTTACCGAACTGTTTATATTTCTGCACATCCGCAACAGAATCAGGAAAAGAAAAACCTTCAGAGCCGTCTTCGTTGAGGAATGCATAATTGATGAATCCTTGTAGTTTTCCCCATTCTGAAGGTGTCATTGTACGGATATACTTGCTATTAATTGGGGAATATTTCCCTTTTACTTCTATTCCGGCGTATTTTTCTCCGTTAGCAGGATCATAAACAAGATTCCTCTCACGGCCGCTACCTCCGGTCGCAAGTAACGCGCTGGAAACTGGATGTTCAATGGAGGGATCATTTACAACTTTCATACCGAACCCGTATCCACGGCTATTCTGGCGCACCTTATGGCGTTCCAACGTTTCAAGATATCCTGCAGATAGAAAATAACGGGGAGGAACTTCGCCCTTTTCCAGTACGTCTCTAAGGTCTGCATACAAAGGATTACCTTTTCGGGCCTTTGGAAGGGCATTTGGTATCTTTTCCAGATGACTTCCGAAATAGCGTCTGTTGAATGCAATAATGTATACTCGAGGCCGGTTTTGAGGCATTCCGAAATCCTTGGAATTGCGAACAAAATCACTCGGATTGTAATCCAATTCACCTGTAGAATTCGTTGTTACGCCGATTACCTTGTAATTCAGTTCCCTCTCCAACGTGTTAATTAGTGCTTACTGAACAGTGGGAAAAAGCTCGGAAACCATTGAAAATACTAGGAAAAACAGGGATAATGCGGTAAAATATCTGCAAAGGGATTCAGAAGTTTGAAAGAAAAAGTTTGCAGGTGATGAAGATGTATCGGCACGAAGATTATGACCAGCTTAAGATGGAGATGCCCTTTGGGGTCACATTGCGTGAGGATAACCGGTGGGTAATCCTCAGCAAGAAGTTCCCTTGGAAAGAGATTGACCGGGAGTATCAGGAACATTTCATGAGCAGTGAGGGCCAAGTGGCCATTCCATCTCGTCTGGCCTTCGGGGCACTGTACATCCAGGCCGAGGAAGGCTACACAGATGAACAGACCAGACGAAATATCCAGGAGAACCCGTATCTGCAGTACTTCTGCGGATTTGAGTGCTACACCATGGACTCGCCCTTCGACGCATCCATGATGACACATTTCAGGAAGCGTATTTCTCCTGAGATGATTCAACGGATCAACGATCTGGTTTTTGCGCCAGAAGCAGTTGCCAGCATGGATAACCCCGAGGAAGATGATTCCGTAAATCAGGAAGACAGTGAGGACACTCTCCCGGCACAGCCGACAGAAGAATCTGAGAACCGTGGAACGCTGATTCTTGACGCGACCTGCTGTCCGGCAGATATTCATTATCCGACGGATGTCGGGCTGCTGAACCACGCCCGGGAGCTGGTAGAAAAGATGATCGATTTGCTGTATCCTTCCGCCCGTGATCTGTACCCCGAGAAGCCCCGGACCTATCGCCAGCAGGCTCGGGAAAGATATTTGGCATACACCAAGAAGCGCACCCATACTGTACGAGAAACGCGGATGGTTCTCCGCGGGAATTTGCAATATATCCAGAGGGATATCGGCTACATCGAGAAGATGGTGGCCCACGGCGTGTCCTTATCGCTGTTGGGGGATGACCTTTACAGGAAGCTGTTGGTGATCCAGGAACTCTGCCGCCAACAGTGGGACATGTATGTGCGGAAGAGTCATCAGATAGAAGACCGCATCGTCAGCATCGATCAGCCGCACGTTCGCCCTATTGTGCGCGGTAAAGCGGGATGTCCTACTGAGTTTGGTGCCAAAGTCATAGTAGGTCTTGTGGGTGGTTACGCTTTCCTGATGAAGGCTGACTGGAACAACTACTCTGAGAGCAGAAGTCTGCAGCAGGTCGTTGAGGAATATAAGGAGACCTTTGGCTTCTATCCAAAGACGATTCTGGCAGACCGGGCTTATCCCGGCAGAGAAAATCGGCTTTGGTGCACCTCGCTGGGGATCCGTCTTTCAGGTCCCAGGCTGGGACGGAAGTCGGCAGAGGAGAAGCAGGCAGAAAGCAAACAGATCTACCAGGATGGCTGCGACCGCGTCGTGATTGAGGGTGAGTTTGGTGTCGTCAAGCGCCGATATAGCTTGGACCGGGTCATGACTCGTTTGCCCGACACTTCCATGACCTCAATTGCGATGGGCTTCTTTGCCGCAAATATGGAGCGCAAACTACGTCTCCTTTTTGCGCCTGACTGCGGTTGGGCTCTGGACTACGATTTTGACCTCGGCGAGCTGGTCATTTTTCCGAGATTTCCAAATGTTCCAGCCATTCAGTAGACCCTAATTATCGTTCTGAATGTACTTCCTTTTTCGTGTCGAACCAAATTTTCAACATTTTCAAGAAACACAAACTTTGGCTGTGTTCTTTGTATCATTTCCGCGATATCAAAGAAAATTGTTCCTTTGGTTTTATCGCGGAAGCCGAGTTGAAGGCCCACTTTACTAAATGCCTGGCACGGAAATCCTGCCAGAATAGCATCATATTTTGTTTCAGCAAGCCTGTCTTTAAATTCTGTCGATGTCAGATCATTACGTGGATCATCATGGAAAATGTGCTCATATGTCTGACATGCCAGCTCATCTATTTCTGCTGACAGAACATTTTTAAATTGTCCTGTCAATTCAAAACCTCTGCGTATACCACCTATTCCGGCACAGAGATCAACGGTCTTATATTTCATCTGTAACTCCTTGCAACATTGACTCAGGGACCATTCCGCTAAGGTCAACAGTATATGATATTTTTGTTATACCCGCAGGCATAGTGCCCCCAACAAACGATGCGGGAGTAATGCGTGGAAAAGAATCATCCACAGTGTACTTCAACATGCTGTGAAGTAAAAAAGTGCGTTTTCTGGAACTCATTCCGATTTCAAAACCTTTAGAGGCCAGTTTTTCATTCAGAACGGAAATATTGTAGCCGATTGCCCCAAACCAGTCGACAATACTGTCAATTGACTCTCCGGTTTGGACGGTGGGCTCAAACTGACAAAACACCAGATTTAATGATTTACCCGGAGGGTCAAGCTGAAACTGACTACTTATTGTCACTTCGCGCTTATCACGTACGGTAGAAGACTTAACTTCCACAAATCGATCTACCAATTCGATGTCATAGGATGCACCTGTCGGCCCGTTCCATTCAGGTTCCTCTCCGAGTTCAAACAGTCGGCGCAGAACGCACAGTTCACCCAGTATGTCGTATATACGCTCATCGATGTTTCTGTTTCCGAGCAGTTCCTTCCACTCTTTCCACCAAGCAACGGGAGAAGACTCTATCTCCTGGCGCCTTTCTCCGTTGTGCCCCGGGTCTACCAATGCCTCACAAAGTGTTGCAAAAGGAACTGCAATATCGGGTGCGCCAGTCTGCAGAACAATTGCAGAGACAGGTGTTTGTCCGCGAATAGGGATCGAAGTACTGTATAATTTGGCGTTGGCGAAGGTCTCATTGATGATTTCAGGGCCGCTGTAAGGAATAGCCACCCCGTAACTGTCCTCATATTTAATTGTCCAGGCAGGATATCCGGACTCTTTCAGAATGGGAATATCCTGGGCATATCCGACAATATCTGTTTTCCAGTTATTGCGAATTAATTCATTCATTGTCATCATCTTTTGTCCCCTTTGCCGTCACTTCATCAAACAAACGCCGAGCATATTCCTTTTCACCGCCTTCAGTCAGAGCCGGTTCAACAGTTACACATTTAGCCAGATTCATCTTGGCAGCAGCTCTGAAGGTGCTGTCTTTCTGCTCCGGAAGCAACGAATATGCATAAAGCATATAGCGGAACAGCTCGGGCCGATATCCGCGACCAGGTCTTTCAATAAAATGACTTATAATGTTGGTTCCGTTGTTTTTCAGAACCGCATATGTAGTCTCTGAATCTCCCTGCCATCCCAGATGAATATACCACCATAGTGTTTTCAGCCAGATTCTTCTGGTATGTGAATAGAAACGCTTTTTCTTAATTCGCATACTGTCTTTTTCGGTTCGAACAGCAATAGAGTATGATAATCCGGGCAGGGACTCCTGCAGTATCTGTATGTCATCCGGGATATTAGGATATCGGATGAACGTGATATCCGGCATCACACGTACAGAAACATAACGCCAGATATCATCGTCATTGGCCTGAATAATTGTAAACCCCTTCGCGGGATTTAGTAATTCGTACAGCTTTATCCCCACAGTCAAATCAAGATTATAGTTCACATGATATGCGCTTTCTCTGAGCGTATTATCAAAGGTCTGTATCAGCGCTTCTCGAATAGGTATGTAGAATTCGCTGTATTCTGTGTGGGGAACATCGTATCTTGCCCAGTGGCGAATCTGATCCTGAAACTCTACATCACTCATATTGTCCAGAGCATCGACAACGGTTCTGGCTTCAGCAAAAGACATTTTATATTTTCCGAAATCAGCCATTATCAGTCGCCTCCAGTTTCTTGCGGATATTTATTTGAAGGCTCTTTAAGAGCGCCTCTGGTGTTTCAAAATGTAGTTCTTCCTCACACTCTTCAATAAACTGATGAAGGATGCTGCAAATAGAGTTTGGCGACAACCCGATATCTTGCTGCGTTGCCCGGAGGTCATCCTCGCTCAGTCGCGTAAACATCAGCATATAGGTCTGGGCAAGGATATCTATTAGCAAATCCAGATTTTTGATCGTGCTCTCATCTCCGCTTGTGGACGGTGCGGGACAGCAACTATAATATGGATTCAGATATAGGCATACATTATCCCGAGTAAACAAGTCAGAAACCTTAGGATCTTCCCACTGAGAGAATTCAACCCACCATAGCGGTTCTTTTTCAGACTTGAATTCTTCAATTGGGAATTCCATATAAATGCTACTGAAATCCAGGACGACAGTTTCCAATTCACCAACTGAAACTCCCGCCTCATTCATGAGACTATCTTCATTTGGTAGGATTTCTGCAGCAGATTTTTTGATATATAAGTTCAAACTTAGTTCCAAATCACCCAATATCGTTCCCGGGTCGAAAGAGAATTCAAACTTGCAGCTTCGTCCCTGTGGCAATGTCACATCATTAACAGGTAATATAATACCAGTTTGTGTAAGTGCTTTATTGGTCCATGTAATGCAAATACCAAGCTCGGCACCCTGGCATGCAATTCCATCCTTTCCATACAGAAACTGAGGGTAAGCAATTCTAACGTTCTTATTTATTCTAATTCCTTCAGTTTCTATCTTCCAAATTTCCAGAGGATCGGAAAGCTTCAGCGTAGAAGACCCTTTTTGACGAAGGCCATGATACTCACCCTGATACTCATAAGAGAAAATATACTTGTCCGAAGAGTACCCGCATGCTTCTTTGAGTTCGGGAGTTAATTTGGGGTAAAAATATAGATCTTGCATATCATACTCCTTTACTCAACCTTGAAATTAAAGCGGTATTTTTTATCAACGGCATTTACAACGAGACGTCCCGTAAGCCCAAGATTGAAGACTTTTGAATCTATTTTGATTGTTGCGGCAGATAAAGAGCCTTCAACATATTGCATAGACAGATCAAATTCTTCCATGCCGACAACAGGATTATCGGCATCACAAATAAGCTCAATGGGTCGTGGTTCAACAATAACGCCAGATGTCATAGATAATGCACAACACTCTCGAATTACTGCAGGAAACGGCGTTCCGATTTCTTCCTGCCAGGATTCGGGATCAATCCATCCGCCTTCTGAGGCGACGATGATAGATACTTTTGCTGACTTGCAAGAATGCAGCATTTTTAATGAAAAGTCTATTGTCAGCAGGTTCCCTCGGACTGCCTGTGAAGTTATTTCAAACAAAATGTTGCTGACTTTCCCACCGCCACCGCCACCAGAACCACCGTTTCCACCGCTTGTTCTCTTTCCATAACCTACACGAGGAAGAAGATTTTTGCCCAGACGGTTAGATAGTTTACTAGCAGTAGCATTTACAGGCGTAGCTGCTGCTTTATTAATCTTATTATTTATCTGATTTACGACATTCTTCTGTATACGTGAAACTATCTGCATCTTCACCGGATCATTCCACTCCATATGATCGGATGCCTCACAGTCACGCAGGTATTGTCCGAAGGATACCCCGGCATATTCGGCAACTGTCAAATCAGATTTGAGCTTTTTAGCGGTATTCGGCACGTAAAAGGCAAAGATAAATTCTTCTGGGCTTTCAGGAGTAGTCAATCCTTTAACCCAAGGACCTGTAAGCGAATAATCAATCACCATCCCCAAATCACGGGTGTACATCACTACAGGCTCGTTTAGCCCTCCGTCCGCCTCATAATGCCCGAAGTAATCATACGGACTCAGAAGATTCTGATTACCGTTTAATTCTGATCTGCTAATTTTCACCACGGCAACATATCCTGATGTCATGGAACCCTCAAAATATTTTTGAATATTAACAGGAAGACATTCTATTTGAGGATATACCGGGCTGACATAGTCTTTCCCGTGTACCTTGGCAAGTGCGGTTGTATATAGTTCCTGTGCAAGATTAAATACCGGCAAAAGACTCTGCTTTTGAATCGGCACCTTGTTGACGGTAACCAATAACCATTTCTTATCCGAAAACTTATTGATTTCCCGGTTGTGAATTTTGGGCGCATACCACCGCTGGATCGAAAGCTTGAGATAGTCTGCCAGATTAGAAAGCCATACCGTTTTCAGATGATCTTTCACATCGTCTTTGATTTCCGCCTCCGGAGGGATTATCTGATTCAGCAGATCCGCAGAATTGATATACGGAATAATTACTGATGTCCCCGTCTCCGTGCCCTTAAAGGGAGCAAGTCCGAAAACTTCCAATAACGGAATAATAAATTCCTCATCAGTTAGCGGGAGCAGGTCTTCGCCTTCGCGAAGGCCCCACCATGCCTTCCCAGCAGAGGAAGGCTCAATATGGTTCAGGATTGTAGCGTCCGTACCGTCCGGATTCTTTTTGTTTTCATCTTCGACCAGAGTAATAATCAATCTGGATTCAAATCCGTACTCTTTTTGAATGCGAGAATAAAAAATAACGATTCCGATTCCGACACGGTAGTAAACACTTTTACCTAGCCCGTGATTACCGCCTGCAGTAACCTGGGTCTGTTTTTTTCCGGTATCATAAATAAGCTTGAAAAAGTTGCCGTGATCATCTTTCTTGATTTCGCTTTTACGGATTTCGCCGGTGAGCCCACTGGTACATGTATCCCTAATTTCGATATATTCCGCTGTTGATAAAGGATACCGAGCGTTCAAATGGTCTTCAATGTCTGTCAGATAAGCATCAGATCCACCGGATTCTGGAAATCCTCATCATCCTCACGGACCTCCATGGCATTGATGAATTCGATGAGCGTGGCAAAGTTTTGCTCCTCCTTCGGTGCCTCATAATGGATGTAGCCGATGAGGGCACAGTAGAGAAGGGTCTCTGCCTTGTCCCAGAACGGATCCCCACCCTTGCCGTCACCCTTGGTATTTGCCATGAGTGTGGTTGTCAGCTTCAGGATATCCTTCTCGCTGTGGATATAGGTGAAGGGATTGTAGTGCATGGACTTATTTGAACCGGTCATTCGTAAAAAGCACCTTGGGAACCCGGTAGAAGGCAAACTGTTCTGCCTGGGCTCCGTAGAAATAATCAAACACTCATAGTCACCACCTGCTTTCAGGAGAATTTATCGCGCTTCAGAGGCTTTTTGCGAAACACATCCTTATCCTTGCCGTAGGGACATCTGGTGAACTGGCACCGGCGATACTTGAAATCCGGGCGATAGTAGAGGCAGTGAGCGCAGCTTCCGGGTTTATGCTCTGATTCACTCCCGGGATTTTCTCTCTTCGCAGCCTTTGCCAACTTCTCATATCTGCGGAAGGCTTCATCCTTCTTACTCATTTGCTGCACCTGCTTCCTTTGTGCGGTTAGCCCGGCTTGCTCTGAGCCATGCGTCCAGTTCCTTGTAGCAGACAGCGCTGACACAGGGATGGCCTTTGGCGTAACAGCAGCCCTCACATTTCTTTTCCTGCTCGGTCTTTACGGCCTCAGCCAGGTAATAGCAGTTCTGCGTTCCAAGGACACAGCCGACCTTGCGGTTCTTCCAGAAGAAGCACTTGCGGCAGGTATCCGGCTTGTCATCATAGTATCTGATCCCATCGATCAGAATGGTTTTGCGTCTCGCTTTTTTTCTCATCACGATATCCTCCATAGTTTTGATCCGCCGCCGGGGAAGTCCGGAGACGACAAAAGCCCCGCAGTGATTTTCATCACCACGGGGCTATGTAAGATATCGTTAGTCTTTATAAATTGGAGTATCGTTCTTTTACATCAACATATGCCCATTTGCTGTATTTTGCATCGTAGGCTTCGGGCTGTGCCAGCTCCACCAGATGACCGACACACCAGCTGACAACATAGCCGTTTCCTTCAAGGTAGCCATCTTCACGCTTGTTTGCACCCAGCACCTTGGCAATGCTCTGTGCGACTGAGGGTTTCTCAGCCAATACTAATTTCATTCGCATCTGCTCCTTTCCAAAAAAATAAGCAGCCACACACCGTAGTGCATGACTGCTATGTAGTTCATTCAATTAGTTCGACAAACTGAAAGTTTCTGTCGCTTTGTAAAATTGGAATTTGTAGTTATCTATACTCATTTGGAATTTCGATATGAAATGTCTCACACAATAACTTCACATCATGCACATCATTCTCATCAAATTCGTATCCCAGATGGAACATTACTTGACTATATGGTTCAATACAGGAAACCTCTATCTCCTCAATTTTTCCTTTGCCCGAAAAAGTTTCTATCGGAAAACAATCCCCCTCATAAAGAATTTCACCTTCGCCCGTATATTCAAAACAATGCAAATCAACAATTCTGTTTTTCGCATCTTCCCATACAGTATGGTTCAATGTTGTATATTCCATCTTAATCTCATAAAAGTCATTAGCTTTCATCATCTCTATAAAGTTCTGATAATCTTTCTTTTCTACAAAAATATCAATATCGTTATGGGCTCTTGACTGATATCCAAGAAGAGCATCTACACCCCAGCCGCCATCAAGAAAGACTTTAATCTCCGCATCTATTGCAAATTGAAGAATCTGTTTTACATCTGTTATATTGACCATCTTATCATCTCCGCAAATTCAAATTTGATGAATTGATTATATCATACCAAAACTCAAAAAGATAGATAGAAGCTATGTAAAGGCAACCCGAAGATTGCCCCAGGCATCATGCCTGTTCTTGGTTATACGGGTTCGTTGTCCTCCTCATCAGCGGCGAAGTCAACATCATCGTACTCGTATTCCTCGCTGTAGCCATAATCCTCGTCATCGCCTACATAATCAGCGTCAGGGTCAGGCTTTGCCGCTTCTTTTTCCTTCTTCTTTTCCTGCACTTTCTTAAAGGCGAAGAAACCACCGCCGCCAGCAAGGGCAAGCAGAGCAAGGATAGCCGGAATCATATTGGTCTTAGGTTTCTCCACAGGCGCAGGCTCCGTGACCTCAGGCTCCGGTTCCGTCTCGGTTGGTTCTGGAGTGGTCTCAACCATAGGCTCGGTGTACTTGGCAGCTTCTTCCTCGCTCATCAGCATCAGAAGGTCGGCTTCGTCCACCTGATTCAAGAAGTGAACCGTCTCATTTCCTTCATCGTCACGGTCGATGATGATATAAAAGTAGTTGCCGTTCTTTGTGACCGCCGTAATAAACTGCTTTCCGGTTTTGTCAGGAGAGCCGACATCATCAACCAGTGTCAAATTACCATCTGGAGTGAGGGCAGATTCAATGGCATCTGCGCCGGTGTCCATATTCTGCATGAACATATTCATGAACATCGTAAGCAGCGCCATATCCATTTCGCTGTTCTGTTCGGCTTCCTCAATCAGCTCCAAATAGTCGCTGTGAACATAGCCGTTCTTTTCGGGAACCGTGATTTGATACCAGTCGCCATCAACTCCGATCACCTTTACTTCCTCGCCGGGGCGAAGCTGGTCGATGATCTCATAATCCATGCCTGCACCGGTACGCACATTCAGCCGGGAACCGTTCGTGACCACCTTGCCGGTTCCCATGCCATCGTCCTCGGTTTTCTCGGCATCATACTTCCAGTCCTCGCCATTGAAGGAGAACACCACCGTACCATCTTCATCCACAGATACGCTGTACGGTACTTCTTCCATTTCCTGCTCCGTGGTTTCCGCAGGGGCAGTTTCCACGGTTTCGGCACTGGAAGCCGCTGTCTCATCCGTATAGGCGAAAGCGGTTGTCGAAAACACGCTCATACACACCACAGCCGCCAGAAAAGCGGCACACAGTCTTTTAATCTTCATTCTGCATCTCCTCCTCGTTCATAGCGTTGATTGTTTCAGGCTTCGGAGCCATATCCGCAGCAAACATACGGAGCAACTCAGAAAGCTGGTCAGGGGTCAGGTTCGCAGCGTGAACCATCTCATGGATTTCGGAGTTTTCCTCCTCACGGTATCTGCGTTCCAGGTCTTTTACTCTGGCATCCCATTCAGCCCGTTTCTTCCGGGCTTTCTCAAGGTCTGCACCAATTCTGTCTAATTTGGCACCCAATAGAATGTCCTCCTTAATTCCGGATTCTGCCGAAGCAGTAAAAATGCTGTTGCCAGTAACTTGTTTCAATCGAAGCATAAGAGATCGGGTTTCCACAGTGAATCATCATCCCATTGCCGACATAAATACCAACGTGCGATGCACCGGAGGTATCATAAGTGCCTTGGAAGAAGATAAGGTCTCCCGGTTTTGCAGAGCTTCGGGGGATAATATCACATACACCCATCAGACCGTTTGCGGTCAATCTGCCAACGCTCCAGCCATTGCCGCAGTTATTGATGACCCACGAAACAAAACCGGAGCAGTCAAAGGAAGTGGAGGGGCTGCTTCCACCCCATACATACGGGTATCCCAGATACTTCTCCGCTTCCCGGATCATGTTGGCAAATCGGGTATCCGTCAGAGCTTCACCCGGAATGTCATAATCCAGATATGGTCCAGTCGGATTTGCATAAATATCATCCTCAAACAGATACGGTCTGTTTCCCTTCGTCTGCATCAGAAGCTCATAGCGCTCTCTCTGATCGTCCGTCATGTCAAAGTTGTTAATCACACTGGTCAGGGTATGGTTCGTTGCATTAACTGTTAAGATTCTTTTGGTTTCCGTTGTGGTAACTTCCACAGTGTTGGAACCGTTACTGTCTGCAAGGTAACATTCCCATTGTTTATGCCCATGAAACGATGCCGCAATATGGCTGTCATAATAAACATCGAACTGGACGCCGTATCGGGCAAAATTACCAGTATCTTCCACCGTGTACTCCGTGCCATTCATAATGACTTTCGTTCCCATCGGGACAAACGGATGATTGGCATCCACAGCCAGCGTGTGATTTGCTGTTGGATAAACTCCGCTTGCTGTCGGTCCACCAGACCACTGACCACAGCAAATGGAGCAGTTACAGTAACCACTGGTCGTTACTGTTCCGAGGGATTCTCCCACACGAACGGTTTTCGTCTCTGTCACGGTTTCATTGGATGTGCTGCTTCTCAGGCTGTACTGAGCATCGAATATCTGACGAAGAAAACTTTTTACCTCATTCAAGGTGTAATCTTCATACAGCACTGTCAGAAATGCCGCAAGCTGCCACGGATTATGGCCGATTTCATCTACTCTCAGGCGGACTTCATCATAATCGTCGTCAGCCTCCATCCTTCGGATTTCCGCACGCAGTTCTTCTTCCATTTCACGGTAATAGTTTTCCGCACCACGAATATCTTTGTCTTCCGCAGTATAGGAAGTACCAATAACTACCTGCGTTCCACCCTGAAACATGGCAGCAAATCTGATGTGTTCAGAATCCAGTTTCATAAAACTGCTTTTGACAATTTCAATGGGCTTATCATCACTGGCAATTCGTATTTGCTTCCGATTACTGCACATGACTTCAATAATCAAATGCAGAATTAGATCGAGTATCTCATGGTCATACGGATAATCCTGTTTCAGATAGTCCATAGAAAGCTGTTCATAAAAATACTGATAATATCGGGTAAATTCGTCAGTCTCATCGACTTCCTTTCCACAAAAACCGGAAGGAAAGAAAGGATCAGTATCACTAAAATCAATATAATTAGTATCAGTATTATTACCTTGTGCTTTTGACAGTTCTTGAATTGTGTTTTTGACAACTCCAGAATTGTCCTTTTGACAATTCAAGAATTGTCTTTCCACAGAACCGGAAATGAAATTCTTTACATAGATCAGGTTCGGTTTCCCAAGTCCCTGTCGCTTGCGTTCTATCAGACCGCATTTCTTTTCCAGCTCATCCAGCAGCTTCACCGCTTTCTTTTCAGCACAGCCTAACGCACCTTTGAGTTCTTCTATGGTGAATATGATATAGACACGGCCTTCCTCGTCCAGCCAACCGTTCCGGGCTGAGAGGTTCATGCGGTCAAGCAGAATACCGTAAAGCAGCTTGGCATCGGTTGATACATTCCAGAAGCAATCCTCGGTGAATAGCACCTTCGGAACACGGTAGAATGCGAACATCTCCGCTTGCTGCCCATAGAAATAATCATACGTCACTCATCCTCACCACCTCTTTCTGCGGGAAATACTCTTTTTTCAGAGGGGTTCTGCGGAAAGTCGTATCCTTCAGTTTATACGGACATCTGACAAAATAGCAGAAGCGGTACTTCCATCGGGGTTGATAATACTCGCAGTCTTTGCAACATTTCGGCTTGTCACGGCGATTGCGTTCATACTCATACATATCAACGCACCCCCACTTCCTTCATAATCTTCCTGGTACACCAGCCGATGCAGGGATGATCCCGCCCATAAGGACAACCTTCACATTCCGACTTCGGCTTTGGGGATACGGAGATTAAGTAGTAACAATTTTCTTCGCCCAGACAGCAGCCCGTTTTATTGTTTTTCCAAAAATGACAGTAGCGGCAGTCGTTTGGCTTGTCTGGGGAATAGACGATTTTACTCAAAAATCAAACCTCCAATCTTTCAGATTTACCCATGAATTTTGGGCATAAAAAAAGAGCGTCTATCCATCCCCGATACAGGGGCAAATAGACGCTCTATGTACATGATAGTATTCAATTTTATTTCTTATAACGGCTTAGCACTCGGAACATCCGCCTTTTGAATTAGCAAGGTTTTTAGCACGTTTTTTCGCCTAATTAGCTGGAAGCGCATTTTCATTAGCAAAAACGGCCCTTTTTCTGCTAATGATTAGCAGAAATTTTTGTCTTATCACAGCAGTTCGATTTTTTAGGGCTTGTCAAAAATCAGAATTTGAAGTAAAATTTGAAAACATTATTTCGTCTCAGCAATCACACTGGAATTTGTTAAAAAAGCCGAAAACCCTTGAAAACAAAGGCTTTCGGCGTTGTTAGCTGGCGTCCCAAAGAGGACTTGAACCTCCGACCCCACGCTTAGGAGGCGTGTGCTCTATCCAACTGAGCTATTGGGACGTATTTAATTTTTTTGTCAGCCTCCGTAATTATCGGACTCAACTCCCAACTAAGGTTTTTCCAAGGTGAGCGTTGTAACGTAACCTTAGGAGGCGGACGCTCTATCCTGCTGAGCTACAGAGACATCTATGAAATTTCCTTGATTTTACGCGGTTTTTCACGTTTCGTCCAAGGTGACGATCTATATTTCAGAGGGAAAATCCATTAGAAAAACGGTCATTTTGCTAATGGATTTTTACCCCTTGAAAGCAATTTGCTTAAAAATGTTCCTCTTCCCCGGCGTTAGAAAAACGCCGAAATCGCGACTCCATTCGAACCGGACTTCAGATTTCAAAAAATCATTTGGCCCGTGATTAACATATTCTTAGGAGGCGATCGCTACTATCCAGCTGAGCTACGTGGGCTTATGTCAATATTCAAATTTGTGTGCTCTTAGGCGG
>NZ_JPJG01000005.1 GCF_000765235.1 Oscillibacter sp. ER4
CCCGCACTTAGGACGTGGAGGATTCACCGACCCGCCGCTCAGTGTTGGGAGAATTTAAGAAAGGTGGATATCACACTATGATGCTCAAAGACCAGAAGACGGCTATCATCGAAGCCAACCGCACCCACGAAGGCGACACCGGTTCTCCGGAGGTTCAGGTCGCTATCCTCACCGAGCGCATCGCTCAGCTCACCGAGCACCTCAAGCAGCACCCGCAGGACAACCACTCCCGCCGCGGCCTGTACAAGATGATCGGTAAGCGCCGCAGCCTGCTCGACTACCTCATGAAGAAGGACATCGAGCGCTATCGTACCCTGATCGCCAAGCTGGGTATCCGTAAGTAAGTTTGAAAATAGGGTGGTGTGCATGCGCACCACCCTTCTTTCACACTTTCACCCTTGGCACTTTCCCCGCGCGTATGAGAGCCTGCTATGCTTTAGCAGTTGAAAAAGCGGCGGCGTGACCGACGTTTTTTCAAGTGCTAAACGGTCGGCTCCCATACGGAATTTTACAAAAAAGGAGATCGACAAATGTCTACCATCATCACCCACAGACAGTTCCCCAACTACCACAAGTACGAGATGGAGCTCGCTGGCCGTCCCCTCACGCTTGAGGTCGGCAAGCTTGCTGAACTCGCCAACGCCGCCGTCATGGTCGGCTACGGCGACACCCGCGTGCTCGTCTGCGCCACGGCTTCCGCCCGCCCGCGCGACGGCATCGACTTCTTTCCCCTCTCCGTTGACTTTGAGGAGAAGCTCTACTCCGTCGGCCGCATCCCCGGCTCTTTCAACCGCCGCGAGGGCCGTCCCGGCGAAAAGGGCATCCTGACCAGCCGCGTCATCGACCGCCCCATCCGCCCGCTCTTCCCCTCCGACTTCCGCAACGACGTCTCCATCATGGCGACGGTCATGAGCGTCGACCATGACTGCTCTCCCGAGATCGCGGCTCTGATCGGCACCTCCGCCGCGCTCGCCATCTCCGATATCCCCTGGAACGGCCCTGTCGGCGCGCTCAAGGTCGGCCTTGTGAACGGCGAACTCGTGCTCAACCCCAACTCCGAGCAGCGCAAGGTCAGCGATCTCGACGTCACGGTCGTCTCGACCGGCAAGAAGGTCGTCATGATCGAGGCCGGTGCGAACGAAGTCGACAACGACACCATGTACAAGGCCATCGAGCTTGCCCACAACGAGAACCAGAAGCAGGTCGAGCTCATCAACCGCATGGTCGCCGAGATCGGCAAGCCCAAGTTCGACTATCCGCACGCGAGCTTCAACCAGGAGTTGTTCGACAAGATCGTCGAAAACTTCATGGACGAGGCCAAGGCCGCGATGGACACCGACGACAAGAACGTCCGCGAGGCCCGCTGGAACGAGATGATCGAGCACTGGCACGAGAAGTTCCTCGAGGAGTATCCCGACATGGATCAGTTCCTCGACGAGATCACCTATAAGTTCCAGAAGAAGATCGTCAAGGCGTGGCTGCTCGAAGGCCACCGCGTCGACGGCCGCCAGAAGAACGAGATCCGTCCTCTCGCTGCCGAAGTCGGCGTCCTGCCCCGCGTCCACGGCTCGGGCCTGTTCACTCGCGGCCAGACGCAGGTGCTCTCCGTTTGTACGCTTGACACGCTTTCCGCCGCCCAGAAGCTCGACACCATCTGGGAAGAGACCGAAAAGCGCTATATGCACCACTATAACTTCCCCGGCTACTCCGTCGGCGAGGCCAAGCCCTCCCGCAGCCCCGGCCGCCGCGAGATCGGCCACGGCGCTCTCGCTGAGCGCGCGCTGCTGCCGGTCATCCCGTCTGTCGACGAGTTCCCGTATGCCATCCGCGTCGTGAGCGAGGTCGTCTCCTCCAACGGCTCGACCTCTCAGGGCTCCATCTGCGGCTCCACGCTCGCGCTGATGGACGCAGGCGTTCCCATCAAGGCGCCCGTCGCCGGTATCTCCTGCGGCCTCATTCAGGACGGCGACGACTTCACCACGTTCATCGACATTCAGGGCGTTGAGGACTTCCACGGCGAAATGGACTTCAAGGTCGCCGGTACCAAGAAGGGCATCACCGCCATCCAGATGGACCTCAAGAACGACGGCCTGACGATGGCCATCATCAAGAACGCCCTTGAGATCACCTATGACGCGCGCGTGCAGATCCTCGACCAGATCATGCTGCCCTGCATCTCCGAGCCGCGCGCCGAGGTCAGCCAGTATGCGCCCAAGATGATCACCATGCACATCGACCCCGAGCGCATCCGCGAGGTCATCGGTAAGGGCGGCAGCGTCATCCAGAAGATTGTTGCCGATACCGGCGCCAAGGTCGACATCGACGACGACGGCACCATCCACATCGCCTCCGCCAACGCCGCCGCGTGCGACGCTGCGAAGAAGTGCATCGACGATATCGTCTTCGTGCCCGAGGTCGGCAAGCTCTACTATGGCCGCGTCGTGCGCCTGATGCAGTTCGGCGCGTTTGTCGAGATCGCCCCGGGCAAGGACGGCCTGGTCCACATCTCCAAGCTCGACCGCAAGCGCGTCGAGAAGGTCGAGGATGTCGTCACCGTCGGCGATATGATCTGGGTCAAGTTCATGGAGATCGACGAGAAGGGCCGCTGGAACCTCTCCCGCAAGGACGCCCTCATCGAGATCGAAGCCCAGCAGGCCGCCGCGAAGGCCGCCGAGCAGCAGTAATTCAAATTCCCAAAGAGAATGAAAAAGCAGCGCCAACCGGCGCTGCTTTTTTTGTGCTTGCGGCGCAACGGGCGGCATGGTATGCTGAATGCGAAGTTTTAGGGTGCGGAGAATTTATGAAATATCCGGGAGGTTCTTTCGATGGACTATATCCGAATCACCGATGATAATATTGAGAAAGAGCACATCTGCTGTGCGATGTCCGGCAAGCAGGGCGTCATCAAAAAGGAGTGGCTCAAGCAGCGCTTTAAAGAGGGGCTGGTCTTCTGCCGGAGCACGGAGCGCGGCAAGTGCTTCATTGAGTATATTCCGGCGGAAAACGCATGGGTGCCTATTCAGGCGGACGGGTATTTTTATATTGACTGCCTGTGGGTCTCCGGCTCTATGAAAGGGCACGGATATTCCAATGATCTGCTGGAAGAGTGCATCCGGGACGCAAAGGAGCGGGGGCGAAAGGGACTGTGCATTCTCTCATCCGAGGGGCGAAAGCGGGAGTTTCTCTCCGACCCGAAGTATCTGGCATATAAGGGATTTGCCGTTGCCGATACATCGGAATGCGGGATCAATTTGATGTATCTGCCGCTTGCACAGGATGCGGAGCCGCCGAGGTTCAAGGCCTGTGCCAAGCACCCTGCGGTGGAAGAGAGCGGCTTTGTCCTCTATTATACCGACCAGTGCCCGTTTACTTACTACTGGGTGCCGCGCGTGGAAGAAGCTGCGAGAGCGTACCGCGTGCCATTGAAGGTCATTCATATCACCAGCAGGGAGCAGGCACAGAGCGTACCGGCCCCGGTGACGACCTACGCGCTGTTCAAGGACGGCAAGTTCCTGACCCAGAGCATTCAAACGGACAAAAAATTTCTGAAGCTTGCGGGAATACAGGTGGAGCAGTGCTCGGATACAAAATAAAAGCACGGTAAGGGGCGCGGCATGGCCGCGCCCCTTTGCAAATTCCATGCGGCTATGCCGAAGCGGAAGGGAAAATAAATTTCACGGCATATTTACAGGCTGTGGGGGAATTTGGTATAATATGTCATCCGACAGGATACAAAAGACAAAAACGTGATTTTCTTCCCTGAAAGGAGAAGTGCTGTAATGCGTGATTATATCATTATGACCGATAGCTGCTGCGATCTGAGCCAGCAGGAGGTCGAAGAGCTCGAGTTGACGGTCCTGCCGCTCTCGTTTACCATCGAGGGCAAGACGCTTTTGAATACCCCTGACCACGCGGACATGTCGCCCGAGGAATTTTTCGCCAAGATCGCCGCGGGCGCGGACTGCACGACCGCCGCGGTCAACGTCGGCCAGTTCACCGACGCGATGGAAAAGGTCTTGCAGGAGGGCAAGGACATCCTCTGCGTCTGCTTTTCGAGCGCGCTGTCCACAACGTATCAGTCCGCCTGCATCGCGGCGGAGGACCTGCGCGAAAAGTACCCCGAGGCGAAGATCTTAGTCATTGACTCGCTGTCCGCCTCGCGCGGGCAGGGCATGCTGCTCTATCGCGCCGTGCGCGAGCGCCGCGAGAAGAATTTGACCATCGACGAGCTGGATGCCTACGTCCGCTCCATCATCCAGAGCCAGTGCCACTGGTTCATCGTCGACGATCTGAACCACTTAAAGCGCGGCGGCCGCGTGAGCTCCACGGCGGCGCTGGTCGGCACGATGCTCGGCATCAAGCCCGTCATGCACACGGACAGCGAGGGCCGCTTGACCCCCGTGAGCAAGGCCCGCGGCACGAAGGCGGCGCTGCGCGCGCTTGTCGACAAGGTTGGCGAGATCGGCGTCGAGCCGGCGAAAAACCAGCCTATGCTCATCTGCCACGCCAATTGCCCGGAGTCCGTCGAGTACGTCAAGGGGCTGCTCAAGGAGCGCTTCGGCGTGACGGACGTGCGCGATGACTTCATCGGTCCCGTCATCGGCGCGCACACCGGCTGCGGTACGCTGGGCCTGTTCTTTGTGGGGACTGAGCGATGAAGTGGCTGGAATTACACCTTGACACGCAGCCCGCGGGCATCGAACCCGCGACGGAGCTTTTGAGCGAGTACGGCATCGACAGCCTGATGATCGACGAGGAGGGCGACTTCAAGGACTTCCTCGAAAATAACCACCAGTACTGGGACTATGTCGACGACGAGCTGATGGAGCAGATGCACGGCAAGAGCCGCATCACGTTTTATTTGGAGGACAGCGCCGAGGGCTGCAACACCCTCGCGCAGTTCCGTATCGGTCTGTCGGCCTTCAAAAAGCAGCATCCCGAGTACGCGCCGCTGATCCTCAGCATGGAAAATGTTGAAGACGCGGACTGGGAGAACAACTGGAAGCAGTTCTACAAGCCCATGGAGATCGGCGAGCGGCTGCTCGTCGTGCCGGAATGGGAGCAGGCGCAGGAGGACGGGCGCGTCAAGCTTGTCTTAAATCCCGGATTGACGTTCGGCACCGGCAGCCACGCCACGACGCGGCTGTGCTTACAGGCGCTTGAGCAGCATATCCACGGCGGGGAAAAGGTTTTAGACCTTGGCTGCGGCAGCGGCATTTTATCCATCGCCGCGCTGCTGCTCGGCGCGAAGGACGCCTTTGCCTGCGATATCGACGACAAGTGCGTCGGCGTCGCGTATGAAAACGCCGCACTCAACGGCGTCGGCAAGGAGCATTACACCGTCCGCGCGGGAGACGTGCTCAGCGACAAAAGGCTCCAGAAGGAGTTCGGCGGCGACTATGACGTGATCGTTGCGAACATCGTCGCGGACGTCATCATTGCGCTCGCCCCGCAGGTGGGGAAGCTCCTCAAAAAGGGCGGCATTTTCCTCTGCTCGGGCATCATCGACGACCGCGCAGAGGAGGTGCGCGAGAAGCTCGTCGAAGCGGGATGGACGATCGAAGAGACACGCAGCAGCGAGGGGTGGTTTTCTTATCTTTGCAGATAAGAGGAGGCTTTTCACGCTGCGCGTGGATGGGGAATAGCAGTGCCGATGGCACTGCACAGATAAAAGGGGGATACTCTCTTTCGAGAAAGAGAGTATCCCCCTTTTACGCACTCCCGCACGGTACGGGAATCATCCTCCTGCACCGGTGCAGGAAAAAAGCTCTTTTACGCCTCCGGCGTAAGAACGCCCTTCTCGGTGATGAGCATGGTGCAGCGCATGTCGTGCTCCTCGACCGGCACCTCGGGAGACATCAGCTGCTCGCGGCAGATGAGCGCGGTGGGGCAGCGGAGCTGCGGCAGCAGGCGGTCATAGTACCCGCCGCCCTGACCGAGACGGCGGCCCTTGCGGTCGAACGACAGGCAGGGCACGACGGCGAAGTCGATGTCCGCCGCGGTGACGAGCGCGCAGTTCTTCTTCGGCTCTAAAATGCCGTAGGCGCCCGCCTCCAGGTCGTCCATCGAGCGTACGACGCACAGATCGATGGCGTGCTCGGCGGCGCAGCGGGGCAGGATCAGCGTTTTGCCCGCGGCGATGGTCTCGTTCATAAAGAGCGAGGTGTCGATCTCCTTTTCGGTGCCGGCAAAGGCGAAGACGATCTTTGCGCTCTTGTACTCGTCGAGTGCGAGCAGGTGGCGGCAGATGGCCTCAGAGCTCTCGGCCTTATAGGTGGGATCGAGCGTACGCTCTTTCTTGCGGATAAAGGTTCTCAGTGCTTTTTTCTCTTCGATCACAGACATGGGAAGGACCCTCCTGATGCTTTCAAAATTTGACAGCAATATCGTAGCAAAAAGTATGGCAAAAGGCAAGCTGCCGAAGAAAGTAAAATAATATCCCGCCGCGCTTGTCAAAAGAAATTGACAGCAATTTTTAATTTTGTTATCCTAATCATGGATAGGAACGCGGATGACCGCGTCGATCAGAGGAGGAAATTTTACCATGGCTATGCTGCTCAAGGGAGCCGAGGTCGCCAAGGCGCTGACCGAGGGGCTCCATGCAAAGACGGAAGAACTGAAGAAAAACGGCGTAGAGCCCTGCCTCGCCATCCTGCGCGTCGGCGCGCGTGAGGATGACCTGGCCTACGAGCGCGGTGCGCTCAAGCGCTGCGAAAAGGTCGGCGTCGCCGTCCGTCAGGTCGTCCTGCCTGAGGATGTGACGCAGGAGGTGCTGATGGAGAACATCCACGCGCTGGGCGTGGACGAGAAGGTCCACGGCGTGCTGATGTTCCGCCCGCTGCCGGGGCACCTTGATGACGAGGCGGCCCGCGCGGCGCTCGACCCGAAAAAGGACATGGACGGCATCACCGACGGTTCCATGACCGCCGTGTACGCCGGCACCAAGGGCGGTTATCCCCCCTGCACAGCCGCGGCCTGCGTGGCGCTGCTCAAGCACTACAACATCCCCATCAAAGGCAAGCGCGTCGTCGTCATCGGCCGCAGCCTTGTCATCGGCAAGCCAGTCTCTCTGCTGCTGCTCGCCGAGCATGCGACCGTGACCATCTGCCACAGCCGCAGCGAAAATCTGCCCGAGATCTGCCGCGAGGCCGACATCCTCGTCGTCGCCGCCGGTAAGGCCGGTATGGTCGGCGCAGAGAGCGTGCGCGCCGGCCAGGTCGTGCTGGATGTCGGCATCCACGTCGGCGCGGACGGCAACCTCTGCGGCGACACCCGCTTTGCCGAAGTTGAGCCGGTCGTCGAGGCCATCACCCCGGTCCCCGGCGGCGTCGGCACCGTGACGAGCACGATCCTCGCAAGCCATGTCGTCGAGGCGGCGGAGCGCGCGGCGAGCAAGTAATTTTCGCCATTCGACCGGAATAGAAGGGAAAGGAAACCGGCGGACAAGAGAACAGGAGGGAAGTCATGGGACTTTACGATTCCGTTGACCGCGGCAAGCCAAATCCCAAGCGTTTGACCGGCCCCATCGCGCTCTGCTGCGCGCTGTTTCTGCTGTTCGGCGGCCTGACGTACTGGGCCTGTCACCACCAGTTCCGTTTTCATGCCTTTATCTCCGATTTGACGGACAGCACGCGCGATGCGCGAAGCACAGAGACGTTTCGCGTCACAGTGAACGGAAGCGAAACGGACGTATCGATCGACGATCTCAGTGACCTTTTATACCTTATCGACAAGGCCGGCGCGGGCCGCACCGCCGCTGCACCGGAGGAGATGCCCTACGCCGTGATCGACTACGGCGACGGCTCGACGCTTGAGATCTGGAAGGTCGAGCTCGCGAATCCATCCAACGACTGGTCGGAGGGGCCGTTTTTCCGCTACACGGACGCGAAGGGGAAGTCGTATGGCTACGACACGGACCAGATCCGCTGGGAAAGCGTTGTCCGACTCTTGGGAGAGTGAAGAAAGGGAGCACCCGCAGGGGTGCTCCTTTTTTTGCGCGCTCTCCAGCGCGCGGAGATTTTGCAGCCCGAAAGGGCTGCTTCTGTCCCTGCACCGTGCAGGGGGCGAGTCAAAGGGGCCATTCTCTTTCGCAAAAGAGAATGGCCCCTTTGGAACCCCAAGAGAAAGGCTTAGATTGGCAGTTTCGGGCTTGAACGACTTTTATGCCTCCGGAATGGGAATGCCTGCGCGCGGCGTTGCCGCGTTAGAACTGCAAGACGATTTGCCTCTGCTTCTATTATCCGCTGCCGCTCTGCTGATCTTGTAGAAGGGCAGACTAATTTCCGTCTACCGCGGCACTCCTCAATGCGGCGAGCGCCAGCAATGCCGCTATTTCGCAAGCAGTCTGCCGCCATGCTACCGTCACTCGCGCCTCACGATAGTAAGGCGCGGTTGCTGGATATGTCGAAACGCAGAGATTCATGGCGAAGCCATGTACACCGCACCCGCACTGCGCAGCGTGTGCAGTCCTTCAAGCTGCAAACTGCCAATGTGCGGGGTCAAGGGGCAAGGCCCCTTGCGTTCTCTTGGGGGTTTAAGGGGGATATTCTCTCACGTGAGAGAATATCCCCCTTATCCCGTGCAGCGCCTACGGCGCTGCCTTCCCCGCGGCACCAGTGCCGCAAATCTCTCGCACCTGTGCAAAAAAGGGGGGAGCTTTCTTTGAAAAAGAAAATCTCCCTCTTGACAATATCGATATTCGATAATATACTCTCCTCAAGAATATCGAATATCGATAAAAGGGGGCCGACAATGGCGCGGGAGAAATTCAGCACGCTGACCGAGCAGATGTTTTATATCCTGCTGTGCCTACGCGAGGAGTGCTGCGGCATGGACGTGATGGCGCGCGTGAACGAGTTGACGGGCGGGCGTGTGGCTGTCGGCCCGGGGACGCTCTACAACCTGCTCGAGCAGTTTCTGGCGGCGGGGTACATCGTCGAGACGCGCGCGGAGGGGCGGCGGCGCAGCTATCAGCTCACAGCGGAGGGAAAAACGCTGCTGCAAAACGAGGTGGAGCGCCTGCAAGCACAGGTGCGGGACTACGAGAAGCTATTTGAGAGATAACGCCCCTTGCGGGCGGCGAGAAATGAGAGAAAGCGAGGGATAGCGATGCTAAAAACAAAATATGAGTACAATTTCTATTCGTTTTACGACCATACGGGCATGGAGCAGCACTTCGAGAAAATGGCGGCGCAGGGCTGGCTCATTGAAAAGCTCGGCTATTTCTGGCGCTACCGGCGCATTGGGCCGCAGGCGCTGCGTTTTTCTGTTGTTTACTACTCCGAGGCCTCGGAATTCGACCCGACGAAGCCGAGCGAGGGCGAGCTGACGTTCTATGATTTCTGTGCGCAGGCGGGGTGGAACAAGGCTGCAAGCCGCGCACAGATGAACGTTTTCTACAACGAAGACGCAAACGCTGTGCCCATCGAGACGGACGCGGCGCTTCAGGTGGAAACGCTGCACCAGTCGATGAAAAAGGAACAGCTCATCGCCTGGTTTTTGATGCTGGCGCTCGCGCTGTGGATATTTTTTGACATGTGTAAGAGCTTTATCAGGGATTTCGCGGCGGCGCTTTCCCGCTTAAGCGCGCTCTCGGCCATTTTGGATTCTGTGCTCCTGTTCCTGCTGTGTGCGTTGGAGCTTGGTGGCTACTACCTCTGGCGGCGCAGGGCGAAGCGCGAAGCCGAGCTTGGAAGATTCCTGCCGACGCGCTCACATCCTGTGTTACAGATGCTGGCGCTCTTGGTGCTGGTGATGGGCTGTGCCGTTGTTTTGTACAGTGACAAGGAAGGACGGGGGACTTACCTTGCCATCCTTACGGGTATTGTATTGCTGGACGCATTGATTTGGGGAATCAAGGGGCTGCTCAAGCGTCGCGGCGGCAGCGCAGAGCTAAACAGGGGTATCACGCTGGTATCGGTGCTGATCCTCTCGTTCATTTTCTCGTTTACCTACTTGCGCAGCGTCAGAAACGGACAATTCGACCAGACGCCCGAAAACGCCACGCGCTACGAGGTCACGTGGTCCAATGGCGAGACATCGTTTTACTACGCCTACGATGATCCACTGCCGCTCTATGTGCAGGATCTGACCAAAACAGACTATGACCGCTATTCCTGCGAGCTGGCGGAGGAATCCTCGCCGCTGGCATCTCAGGTCCGCGGTGCGCAGAGGATGCGCACGGGCGATGAGGACGACGCGCCGGAGCTGAACTACGAGGTCACCGACGTGAAATTTGCGCCGCTGTTCGACGCCTGTCTGGACGGCGAGCTGAAATACTACCAGAACTACACGGTGACCTTTTACCGCACGCATCGCCCCTTCCGGAACTGGGAATACCGCGAGGTGGACGCCGCACCGTGGGGCGCGGACCGCGCGTGGCAGGCCTTCGATACCGAAAGCGACGGCTGGGGCGTCTCGTGGGTCTTAACGCGCGGCAAGCGCATCGTGCGCATAGGTGGCAGCGCATTGACCGGCACACTGAGTCAGGCGCAGATGGATACGATCAGCGAAAAGCTGCTAGATGCAGACATAAAATAACGCAAAAAAGGAGCACCCGAAAGGGTGCTCCTTTTTCATGCCGTAGAAGCAGCGATTACTGCTTGTCGTACAGGTCGATGAGCTTGGTGAGGTGCTCGTAACGCTCCTTGGCCGCGTCCTCGTTGCGGGTGAAGAGACCCTCCGCACGCTCGGGGAACTCGCGGGTCAGGCGGCTGTAACGCGCCTCGTTCATCAGGAATTCACGGTAACCGCCGGCGGGAGCCTTGGAGTCGAGCGTGAACTTCTTGTCAGCCGCGGGATTGAAGCGGAACAGGTTCCAGTAGCCGCACTCAACAGCCTTCTTCATTTCCTTCTGGCAGTTGATCATGCCGCCCTTGATGGAGTGCATCTCGCAGGGGCTATAGCCGATGATCAGGGACGGGCCGTTGTAAGCCTCAGCCTCGGTGATGGCCTTGATGGTCTGGGCCGGGTTGGCGCCCATGGCGATCTGCGCGACATAGATGTAGCCGTAGCTCATCGCGATCTCAGCGAGGCTCTTCTTCTTGGTCTCCTTACCGGCAGCCGCGAACTGAGCGACCTGACCGATGTTGGAAGCCTTGGAAGCCTGACCGCCGGTGTTGGAGTAGACCTCGGTATCGAAGACGAAGACGTTGACATTCTTGTTCTGAGCAAGCACGTGGTCCACGCCGCCGAAGCCGATATCGTAAGCCCAACCGTCGCCGCCGAAGATCCAAACGGACTTCTTGGAGAGGTAATCCTTCTTGTCGAGGATCTCAGCAACGAGCTTGCAGGCATCGCAGTCGCAGAACTTCTCGCCCTTGGCCTTGAGCTCGGCGGCGTGCTCAGCGAACTTGGGCACAGCGGCCAGCTCGTCGACGGTGGCGATGTTCGCCTGCAGAGCCGCGACGTATTCCTTCGCAGCCTCGGCGTTGGCGTTGCCGTCGTCCTTGGTGTTGAGCCACTTCTGAGCGGCTTCCTTCAGCGCGGGCTGGGTCCACTCGATGGCGATGAGCTGCTCGGTCTTGGCCATCAGATCCTCGCGGATCTTCTCCTGGCCGACATACATACCGAAGCCGTGCTCGGCGTTGTCCTCGAAGAGGGAGTTGCACCATGCCGGGCCGTGGCCGTTCTTATCCGTGCAGTACGGAGAGGTAGCGCCGGGGCCGCCCCAAATGGACGAGCAGCCGGTGGCGTTGGAGATGTACATACGGTCGCCGAAGAGCTGAGTGACGAGACGGGCATAGCTGGTCTCGGCGCAGCCTGCGCAGGAGCCGGAGAACTCGAGCATAGGCTGCTTGAACTGGCTGCCCTTGACGGTGAGATCCTGCATGTCCTTCTTGTCGGAGACCTTGGAGACGCAGTAGTTGAACACATCCTGCTCAGGCAGCTCGGACTCCTGGCCAACCATCGTCAGAGCACCGACCGGGCACTGGCCGACGCAGACGCCGCAGCCCATACAGTCGAGCGGGGAGATGGCCATCGTGTACTTGTAAACACCCTTGCCCTTGCCAGCCTTGATGTCGACGATCTTGGCATTGGCAGGAGCATTCTTGGCCTCTTCCTCGGTGAGAGCGAAGGGACGGATGGTGGCGTGCGGGCAGACGTAAGCGCAGTTGTTGCACTGAATGCACTTCGTCTCGTCCCACGTGGGAACGGAAACGGCAACGCCGCGCTTTTCGTAAGCGGCAGCGCCAAGCTCCCACTGGCCGTCCACGTGAGGCATGAAGGCGGAAACGGGCAGGCTGTCGCCGTCCATCTTGTCCACGGGATCGAGGATGTTCTTGACCTGCTCGACGAGCTCGGCCTTGCCCTCGTAGGAGACGGCCTCGTCAGCGTCGACAGCGTTCGCCCAATCGGCGGGAACGTCGATCTTGGTGTAGGCGGTGGCGCCGAGGTCGATGGCCTTGTGGTTCATATCGACGATGTCCTGACCCTTCTTGAGGTAGGAGTGCGTCGCGGCGTCCTTCATGTACTGGATGGCCTGCTCTTCGGGCATGACCTTCGCGAGGGAGAAGAACGCGGACTGGAGGATGGTGTTGTTGCGCTTGCCCATGCCGATCTTGATGGCAAGGTCGATGGCGTTGATGGTGTAGAGCTGGATGTTGTTCTTGGCGATGTAGCGCTTGGCGTCCGCCTTGAGGTGATGGTTCAGCTCATCGAAGTCCCACTGGCAGTTGATCATGAACACGCCGCCGGGCTTGACGTCGTTGACCATCTTGAAGCCCTTGGTGATGTAGCTGGGGTTGTGGCAGGCGACGAAGTCGGCCTTGTTGATGTAGTAGGGGCTGCGGATGGGCTTGTCGCCGAAACGCAGGTGGGAGATCGTCACGCCGCCGGTCTTCTTGGAGTCGTACTGGAAGTAGGCCTGGACGTACTTGTCGGTGTGGTCACCGATGATCTTGATGGAGTTCTTGTTCGCACCGACGGTACCGTCGCCGCCGAGACCCCAGAACTTGCACTCGATGGTGCCCTCGGCTGCGGTGTTCGGGCAGTTCTTGTCCTCGGGCAGGGAGAGGTTCGTCACGTCATCGACGATGCCGATGGTGAACTGACGCTTGGGCTCCGCCTTGGCAAGCTCGGTGTAAACAGCGAACACGGAAGCGGGCGGGGTGTCCTTGGAGCCGAGACCGTAACGGCCGCCGATGACGGTCTTGTCGGTGATGCCGGCGTTGGCCAGCGCGGTGACGACGTCGAGATAGAGGGGCTCGCCCTGTGCGCCGGGCTCCTTGGTGCGGTCGAGGACCGCGATCTTCTTGGCGGTGGCGGGGATGGCCTCGATCAGGCGCTCAGCCTTGAACGGGCGGTACAGACGGACCTTGATGAGACCGACCTTCTCGCCGTGGGCGTTGAGGTAGTCGATGACTTCCTCGGCCACGTCGCAGATGGAGCCCATCGCGATGATGACGCGGTCAGCGTCGGGCGCGCCGTAGTAGTTGAAGAGCTTGTAGTCGGTGCCGAGCTTCTCGTTGATCTTGCCCATGTACTTTTCCACGACTTCGGGGAGAGCGTCGTAGTACTGGTTGCAGGCCTCGCGGTGCTGGAAGAACGTATCACCGTTCTCATGGGAGCCGCGCATGGCGGGATGCTCGGGGTTGAGGGCGTGCTCGCGGAACGCTTTGACAGCGTCCATGTCGCACATGTCGGCGAGATCCTTGTAATCCCACACGGCGATCTTCTGGATCTCGTGGGAGGTGCGGAAACCGTCGAAGAAGTTGATGAACGGGACCTTGCCGGAAAGCGCGGCCAGGTGTGCCACGGGGGAGAGATCCATCACTTCCTGCACGTTGCCCTCGCACAGCATGGCGAAACCGGTCTGGCGGCAGGCCATGACGTCGGAGTGATCGCCGAAGATGTTCAGCGCGTGGGTCGAAACAGTACGGGCGGAGACGTGGAACACGCAGGGGAGCTGCTCAGCTGCGATTTTGTACATGTTCGGGATCATCAGCAGCAGGCCCTGAGAGGCCGTGTAGGTGGTGGTCAGAGCACCGGCGCCGAGGGAGCCGTGCACTGCGCCGGCAGCACCGGCTTCGGACTGCATCTCGACGACCTTGACCTGGCTGCCGAAGATGTTTTTCAGGCCATTTGCAGACCACTGGTCGACCAGGTCGGCCATCGGGGAGGACGGCGTAATGGGATAAATTGCCGCAACTTCACTGAAAGCATAGCTTACGTGAGCCGCAGCATTATTGCCGTCCATGGATTTCATTTTTCTTGCCATAAATGAACCTCCTATTTATTTCACCGTCAAAAAACGGTTCTTCTGCGTGTGAACGCAAAATTCAACGATGACACTATAGCACACTTTTTTCGCTATGTAAACGCCTTGTTCCCGCAAAAACATTCACTATTTTGCAACAATAGGTTCAATTCCTTTTATTTTTCGAGAACTTTTGCGAGGATTTATTGATTTTGTGCAAAATGTGCAAAAATGCGCGGAGGGGGATTTGCCTGATGCAAAAAATGTGCTATACTAATTGCAAACTGTACGATTCGATGCGAAAGAGGGAGGAAAACAGTATGGTCACAGCGGTGCGCTCGCTCGGCCTTCAGGGCATCTCGGGCTACGGGGTCACGGTGGAATGCTTTTTATCCGGGGGCCTGCCTGCGTTTGACATCGTCGGCCTTGGCGACACGGCCGTCAAGGAATCGCGCGAGCGCGTGCGCGCGGCAGTGAAAAACTGCGGTGTGAAGTTCCCTGTCTCGCGCATCACGGTGAACCTCGCTCCCGCGGGTCGGAAAAAGGAGGGCACGCTCTATGACCTGCCCATCCTGCTCGGCATCCTTGCCAGTGCAGAGGAGATCAAGCCCCCCGCGAAGGACGCGGCCTTTGTCGGCGAGCTGTCACTCACGGGAACGCTGCGCGCGGTGAACGGCGTTTTGCCGATGGCGATGGCCGCGGTGCGCGCGGGCATCAGGACGCTCTACGTCCCCGCGGCGAACGCAGCGGAGGCGACGCTTGCCGACGGCGTGACCGTTTACGGCGTGCCGGACGTCGTGTCGCTCGTGCAGCATTTGAAGGGTGAAAAGAAGCTCTCGCCCCAGCCGAAGTGGCAGGCGGAGCAGACGAGCGAGACCGGCCCCGACTTTTCCGACGTCATGGGACAGGAAAATGTCAAGCGCGCGCTGGAGATCGCCGCTGCGGGCGGACACAATATCCTGCTCATCGGCTCGCCCGGCGCGGGCAAATCCATGCTGGCGCGGCGGCTTCCGTCGATCCTGCCCGACATGACGCGAAAGGAAGCACTTGAAGCGACCGAGATCTGGTCAGTCGCGGGATTGACCGACAGTTCGCACCCGATGCTGCTGCACCGCCCGTTCCGCGCGCCGCACCACACGCTCTCCGCTTCCGCGATGACCGGCGGCGGGCAGACGCCCAAGCCCGGCGAAATTTCGCTTGCGCACCATGGCGTGCTCTTTTTAGATGAATTGCCCGAGTTCCACCGCGACGTGCTCGAGGTGCTGCGCGCGCCCATCGAGGACGGCGAGGTCACCATCACCCGCGCCGCGGGCAGTATCACGCTGCCAAGCCGCTTCATGCTCGTCGGCGCGATGAACCCCTGCCGCTGCGGCTGGTACGGCCACCCCTCGGGGCGCTGCCACTGCACCAAGCAGCAGGTGGAAAAATACGTCGAAAAAATCTCCGGCCCGATGCTCGACCGCATGGACTTACACGTCAACGTGCCGAGCGTCGAGTTCGAAGCCATGCGCCGGCGCGAAAAGGCGGAGTCCTCCGCCGACGTCAAAGCGCGCGTGAACGCCGCGCGCGACGTCCAGAAGCAGCGCTTTTCCGGCACGAATATCACCTGCAACGCGCAGATGACGCCCGCGATGGTGGGCGAGTTCTGCACGCTGGACGCCGCGGGCGAAAAGCTCTTAAAAGGCGCGTTCGAGCGCCTCGGCCTCACGGCGCGAAGCCACGATAGATTACTGCGCGTTGCGCGCACGATCGCCGACCTCGACGGCAGCGAGAAGATCGAGGCGCATCATCTGGCCGAGGCCATCCAGTACCGCAACACGGATATTTTACAGGGGTGAATGAGATGAAAAGGTATGACTACATCCAGTTTGGCGCGCTTTCCATTTTGAGCCATATCGCCCAAGGGGCGGCTTTTATCCTGTTGTTCGCGGCGTTTGGAGGCACGGGGACGACCTCGTCCTTTACGTTTGCCACGCCCGTCGGGCTCGCGCTCGGCGTCGTCTATGTGTCGGCGCTTTCTTTCCTGTTCGGCTGGGGCCTGCGGCCGGAGCGGGGCATCAACAAAAATTGCTGCTGGAATGCGGCGATCGTGCTCTATGTGCTGAATCTTGCCTCGCTTCTTGTGATGCCTGTCCCGTTTGGCTCGGGGAGCATCCTTGCGATGATCTGGGAGCTGCCGATGGCGCCCGCCATGGTCGGGATCAACGGGGTGAGCGGAGAGGGCACGATGTTCAGCTATGCGCTCTTTGCCCTGCTGGCCGCCGTTGAGCCGCTGTGCTTTACACTGGGGCTCACCCGCAAAGGGAAAAAGCCTGCCAAATCCGAAACCAACGAAAATTCAGCCGTATCTTCCGCCGGCGCGGGGGCGGCCATAATAAATGAGGAGAACAATACCAATGCATGAAATGATCCTGTGCAAGCTCGGCGAGGTCGTGCTCAAGGGCCTGAACCGCCGCAGCTTCGAAGATAAGCTGATGTCGAACGTCAACCGCCGCGTGTCGAAATGCGGCAATTTCCGCGTCTACTCCAAGCAGAGCACCATCTATGTCGAGCCCAAGGACGACGAGTGCGACATCGAGGCCGCGTTTGAGAGCTGCAAGAAGGTCTTCGGCATCATCGCCGTTTCAAAGGCGCTGCCGTGCGAAAAGGACATCCAGAAGATCATCGCCGCGGCGAAAAATTACCTTGAGTGCGAGATGCGCACGGCCAGGAGCTTCAAGGTCGAGAGTAAGCGCGCTGACAAGACCTTCCCCTTGACGTCCATCCAGATCTCCCGGCAGGTCGGCGGCGCGCTGCATCAGGCGTTCCCGACGTGCGAGGTCAATGTCCACGACCCCGAGCTCGTCGTGCATATCGAAATTCGCGACGATGCGGCCTATGTCCACGGCCCCGCTGAAGAGGGCGCGGGCGGCCTGCCCATCGGCATGGGCGGCGTGGCGGTCAGCCTGCTCTCCGGCGGCATCGACTCGCCCGTCTCGTCCTACATGATCGCCAAGCGCGGCGTCAAGCTCGAAATGGTGCACTTCTTCTCCCCACCGTACACGTCCGATGAGGCAAAGGAGAAGGTGCTTTCCCTTGCCAAGCTCTTAGTCCCCTGGTGCGGGCGGCTGACAGTGCAGATCGTGCCGTTTACCGAGATCCAGGAGGAGATCAGAAGAAACTGCCCCGAGGAATTCTTCACGCTCATCATGCGCCGCTTTATGATGCGCATCTCCCAGCGCGTGGCCGATCAGGTCAAGGCCAAGGCGCTCGTCACGGGCGAGAACCTCGGTCAGGTCGCGTCTCAGACGATGGAGGCCCTGCGCGTGACTGAGGACGTGGTCGACCTGCCCGTCCTGCGCCCGCTCATCGGCATGGATAAGGAAGAGATCGTGCGACTGTCGCGAAAGATCGGCACGTTCGATACGTCGATCTTACCCTATGAGGATTGCTGTACGGTCTTCACCCCGCGTCATCCGCGCACGAAGCCGAACCTCGACGAGGTCCGCAAGGCCGAGGCCGTGCTTGATATCGAGGGCCTTATCGACCGCGCGATGACGAATCGCGAGTTCGTGCGCATCAAGCTCTGAAAGGAAGTCTTATCATGGCGGAAAAAACAGTCGAACAGCGCTGCTATGAAGCGCTCAAGGCGCGCGGCGTGACCTTCGCCGCGGCGGAGAGCTGCACCGGCGGCCTCATTGCCAAGCGCATCACGGATGTGCCGGGCGCGTCGGGCGTGTTCATGGGCGGCGTCGTGAGCTATACGAATATCGTTAAGCACCGCGTGCTAGACGTTCCGGCGGACATGCTGGAAGAGTACGGCGCGGTGTCCGCGCCCGTCGCCCGCGCAATGGCCGAGGGCGCACGCAAGGCGACGACGGCGGACTGCGCCGTCAGCGTCACGGGCGTCGCTGGACCCGACCGCGACGAGCGGGGAAATCCCGTCGGCACGGTATTCATCGGATTTTCGTCGCCCAAGGAGACAATCGCCGAGCGCTTTGACTTCGGCGTAAAGTCCCGCGCAGGGATTCGCGAGGAAGCCGCGGATGAAGCCTTCAAGCTGCTGGAAGAGAAGCTGAAGGAGCACTGAAACAGCGATGAAAAAAGCCTTGGCCCGCAAATGCGGGTCAAGGCTTTTCCTTATAACGATTTGAGGTAGAAGTGGTCCATTGCGCCGTGCTGCACGCCCTGCGGTTTGTCGATTTGCTGGAAGCCGAGCTTTTCGTAGAGGCGGATGGCGGCGTCGAATTTGGAGTGCGTCTCGATGTAGAGCGTTTCATAGCCCGCGCCTCTGGCGGCCTGCTCGACGGTTTCGGACAAACGTCTGCCGACGCGCTTGACCTTGGCCGCGTCGGAGAGGTAGAGCTTTTGCAGCTCCGCGCAGCGGTCGAAAACCGCCGTCTCGGCAAAGCCGCAGCAGCCGAGCACCGTACCGTTTTCGCCGACGGCGACGAAGTAGCCGCGGTCTGGTTTCGCACTGTAAAACGCGCGCAGATGGTCGAGCTCGGGGTCAAAGTACGCCGTGCCGGGGATGGTCAGGTGATACTGCTCAAAATTTGTGCGGATGATTTTGGCGATAAACGGGTCATCCGCCGCCGTGATCGGGCGGATGGTGACGGAAGAGAGCGTTTGCTGTTCCATGGGGAGTGCCTTTCTAAAGAATTAAGTTTCATCCATCAGATCGACGATCTTGCCGCCGTCGTAGACGTGGACGGTATCCCAGTAGCGGATGCCGTTCGCGGTCATCGTGCCCGCGCCGACCTCAATGCTCGTTCCCTGCGGGAGCCAGTCGGTGCACGTCGCGTCGCCGCCGGAGAGGATGAGCTGGGGAATGACCGTGTCTCCCCACTGGTTCACTTCAAATGAACCGTCGCGGAACACTGCATTTTCAACGCCGTCGAGGTACTGCACAGTTCCGCTGCCGCCTGCGATGCAGAGATCGCCGGAGAGCACGAGCGTATCCGTTTCCAGACTGCCCGAGCGGACGAAGAGCGCAGGCGCGCCGCTGTACGAACGCTCGTTTAAGAAAATAGCGCCGCTGCTGAACGAGACATCGTCGAGAATCAGGCCGGGAAGGTATGGGAGGTTGTCGCCACCGACACCGATGCCTGCGCCGTCGATGCGCAGCGTGCCGCTGCCACAGATGACGACCGTGCCGAAGCCTGTGAAACAGGCGACGTCGGCTGTGCCGCCGTCGGCCCAGCAGTCGCCGCTCACTTCAAGCAGCAGGATACCGCCGGGGATGTTGGGGGAGATGTTGGGAATGTAGCTGTCCTGCGCGGTCAGGTGCGCGCAGTGGTAGCGCTCGCCGTTCCAGACGACGAGCCCCGCGCCGTAGTCGAAGACTGCGCTGCCGCCGGTCATGTCGGCGACGGAAATGCCGCTGTCGCCGTCCTGTAAGGCAAGGTCTTGATACTCGCCGTCGTACCACACGCTGTAAGAGGTCTGATACCCGCCGCCCGAGTTCTGCGCGAGCGGGAGAGATTTGTCCGCAGCCAAAATGCTTGCGTCGCCGAGGTCGTAGTAGAGCAGGCAGCTCTCGGGCAGCGACATTTCCTGCGTGTTGTCGACCGGGTTCTGCTCAGACGTGTCCGGCAGCGTTGTTTCGCCGCAGGCGGTCAGCAGAAACGCGAGGGAAAGGGCGAGAAAAAGCGCTTTTTTCATGGCGGACACTCCTATTAAAATATGGGGTCAGAATTCGAGCGCGATCTGCGCGTCGTCGACGGTGGAGACGTCCAGCCCAAATTCGCTCGGCAGGTAGCGCGGGCAGACGTTTTCGCCCGTCGTGTTGACGGACGCGGCAAGGCGCGTGCCGATCTCGCAGGATTCCATCATCGTTTTGCCGTAGGTCTGGCCGATGACCGCGCCGGCAAAAAACGCGTCGCCCGCGCCGGTCGTGTCCTTGACGTCGACCTTTTTCGCGGGGCAGTAGCCGTCCTCGCCGTCGAGCGTGGCGAACACCGCACCCTGCGCGCCCATCGTGACGACCATGCGGCGAATCTGCGCGCCGCGGATCTTGTCGCGCAGGATGGGAAGCATCTCGTCGGGGGAGAGACCGTCGTAATTTTCCGAAAACAGGATGCCCGCCTCCTGCTGGTTGCAGATGAAGCAGTGAACCGAGCGCAGGAAGTCGCGCCGCTCAATGGCGATGCTCATGTTGGACACGACCGCGTAGACGGGCTTGTGGTACTTTTCCGCCAGCGCGAACGTGCGCTTGACGATGTCCTTTTCCATGTCGATCTCGAGCAGAATGCTGTCGGCCTGCGAGAAAATTTCGTCGCCCTGCTCGTCGAGAATGCCGACGATAGGGCTCAGGTCGGGCCGCTTGGAGATCGACGCGGTCACATCGCCCGTGTTGTCAAAGATCGCAAGCCAGGTTCCCATGCCGTCGGGCGTTGTGCGGATGTAGCGCGTGTCGACCTTGTGGCTCTGGAGCTTTTTGACAACGTCCGCGCCTGCGCTCGTGTCGTCGACAAGGCTCACGAACGTCGGGCGCAGCTCGACGTTCGCGATGTCCTCGACGATGTTGCGGCTCACGCCGCCGTGCACCTGCACGACGCGGCCCGCGTTGCGCCCGCCGGGGATGTAGGAAGAGAGGGGATAGCCCTTGATATCGACAAACACCGCGCCCATCACGACAATACTCATGGAAACGTCCTCCGAAGTTAAGTGTTATACTCAGTATACCATGCTTTTTAGGGATTGCAAAGCGGAGAATATAAGGGGGAACGGGGCGAACCGACCGGTTCGCCCCGTTCCTATGAGAGAAAAGAGAGTGGAGAGCAAGTTAATCCTTAATGCGCGCCTTCTGCGCCTCGACATTGCGAATGGCGAAGAGCGTGCCGACCGTCAGCACGACGCCGATGGCGAGGCAGACGATCCAGTTCTGGATAAAGCCCGCGAGCACAAAGCACACAAAGCTCAGGCACGCGACGGTGATGGCATAGGGCAGCTGCGTGGCGACGTGGTTGACATGCTCCACCTGCGCACCGGCGGAGGACATGATGGTCGTGTCGGAGATGGGGGAGCAGTGGTCGCCGCACACGGCGCCCGCGCAGCAGGCGGAAATGCCGATGTAGAGCAGCGCGCTGTCGCTGGGGAAGATGGCCGTGACAATGGGGATCAGGATGCCGAACGTGCCCCAGGACGTGCCGGAGGCAAAGGCCAGCACGCACGCGACAAGGAAGATGACGGCGGGCAGCATATTGTAAAGGCCCTCAGAGGCAGCGTACATCAGATCGTGCACATAGTCTGCGGCACCCAGCGCGTTGAGCGTGGTCTTGAGGGAGACGGCCAGTGTCAGGATGATGATCGGGGAGATCATGGCCTGGAAGCCCTTGGGGATGCAGCCCATAGCCTCGCGGAAGCCGACGACGCGGCGGGCGACGAGGTAGATGACCGTGAGCACCAGCGCGATGATGCCGCCCCAGGGGAGGCCGACGAACGCGTCCGTGTTGCCGAACGCACCGATGAAGTCGCCGGCGTAATCGGTGCAGCCGGACGTGTCAGCGCCGAAGAAGCCGCCGACGTAGAGCATGCCGATGGTGCAGAGGATGATGAGCATAATGACGGGAATGACAAGGTCGATGACGCGGCCCTTGGGGTTGGCGTTCTCCTCGGTGCTGCCGGCGCTGCCGGAGAGGTCACCCGTATTGCGGGCGCGCTCTTCAAACCCGCGCATCGGGCCGTAGTCGAACTTGAGCAGCGTGAGCGTGATGATGAAGACGAATGTCAGAAGGGAATAGAAGTTATAGGGAATGGCTCGGATGAAGAGCTGGATGCCGGAAATGCCGGTGTCGAGGTCTTCGGCCGTGGAGGACACGGCGGCCGCCCAGGACGAGATCGGCGCGATCATGCACACGGGAGCGGCAGTGGCGTCGATGAGGTAGGCGAGCTTGGGACGAGAGATATGGTGGCGGTCGGTCACCGGACGCATGACCGAGCCCACAGTCAGGCAGTTAAAGTAGTCGTCGATGAAAATGAGGATGCCGAGGATGAACGTCGCAAGCTGCGCGCCCACGCGGGTGTGGATGTTCTTTTCCGCCCAGCGGCCAAAGGCCGCGCTGCCGCCTGCTAAGTTGACAAGCGCCACGATGATGCCGAGCAGGACAAGGAAGAGAAAGATGCCCGCGTTGTCCGCGATCGCAGCGATGATGCCATCGTTGACGATCATGTCGATCGTGGCGACGGGGGCAAAGTCGCAGGCGAAGAGCGCGCCGATCACGACGCCGATAAAGAGAGACGAGTACGCCTCCTTGGTGATCAGCGCCAGCGTGATGGCGATGATGGGGGGCACGAGTGCCCAGAAGGTTCCGACAAATTGCATGATGTTTCTCCTTTCCTGTGCCGCAAACACAGAGCAAAAAAATTAAGCCATGATTTCCATCATGACTTAACACAAAAACATCAAACAACCGATGTAAAACACATCAAGGCTCGTGATCGCGTCGATCATGACAGCACTCCGTCCTTCCGGACGACAGTCCGCCGGGTATTTCCCGACGACCCAAGTATCGACAAAACAGGGATTTCATCGACCCTTCGGCGGCGTCCCCTTTCGCACCCCATGGTCTCCTGCCGTTTTGCCGGGAGCTACTCATGTCAGCCGCGCCTCTATCAAGACTTATGAAATTGCTTGCAGTATACACCTTTTTCCGATTCTGTCAAGCAAGAAAAGCATGTTTTGCCGAAAAATGGCTAAAAATTATACGTATGATCGTAAAACGGAGGAATTTCGGAACGATTTTTGTGGAAAACAGAGAGAGCTTACGCCCCGCAGTAGGCGAGCTTGAGCAGGCGGCAGAAAAGCTCGCTCCACGTGAGGTGCGGTATGCTCTCGCCCGCGAGCAGCGGAAGCGATGCGACCGGTGTGCCGTTTGCGTCGAAAATGTCGAGCGTGCCGAGCGGCTCGCCCTCCTCGACGGGCGCATCAATGCTCTCGGGCAGCGAGACGGCCTGCGTCAGGCCGTTTGCGCGGCTCTTTTCGAGAAGCAGGGCGTTTTCACTCGTCAGAACGCTCTGCACCGTCTTCTGCGTGCCGAGCGTCACGGGCACGGCGGGCAGCGGCGATTCGGGAGTGACGGTGACGAGCGAGTACGCCGCAAAGCCGTAATTCAAAAGCGCTTTGGCATCGGAAAAGCGCTTGTCACTCGTGCTGCCGCCCAGGATGACCGCGATGAGCTCCATGCCGTCCTTCTCCGCGGTTGCGCTGATGCAGTATTTGGCCGAATCGGTCGAGCCGGTCTTGAGTCCCGTTGCGCCGGGGTAAAAGCGCACGAGCTTGTTGGTGTTGACGAGCATGGACACCCCGTCGCGCAGCGAGTCCATCCAGATCGTCGTAAAGCGGCGGATGTCGGGGTGGCGCCAAATGAGCTCGCGCGACATGAGCGCGATGTCGTAGGCCGAGGTGACATGCCCCTCCGCGGGCAGGCCCGTGCAGTTGACAAAGTGCGTGTCGTTCATGCCGAGCTCTTTGGCTCGCTCGTTCATGCGCGCGACGAAAGCCTCCTCGCTGCCCGCCAGGTGCTCGCCGAGCGCGACGGCCGCGTCGTTGCCGGAGACGACGCACACGGCCTTGATGAGGTCTTCGACGCGCATCTGCTCGCCCTCTTTGAGCCAGATCTGGCTGCCGCCCATCGATGCGGCGTGCGCGCTGCCTGTGACGGTGTCGTCATACGAGAGTGCGCCGGAGTCGATGGCCTCCATCGTGAGCAGCAGCGTCATCACCTTCGTCACGCTCGCGGGCTCGCGCGGCGTGTGTTCATCCTTGGCAAAGAGCACCGTGCCGGTCTGCTTTTCCATCAAGAGAGCGGAGGGGGCGTCGAGCGTGAGCTCGTCGGCGCGCACGGGCACGCACAAAAGCAGCGCGAACAGCAGGATCATCGGGAACATTCGTTTCATGGCGGAGCTCCTTTCTTCGTTTGGCAAAGAATATGAAAGAATCAGCGACAACATGAATATTTCGCCTTGAAATGACACGAAGAATATGATATACTCCATCTGTTCGCAGGGTTGGTATATCGGTATTACAGCGGCTTCCCAAGCCGTTAAGGCGGGTTCGACTCCCGTACCCTGCTCCAAAAAATAAGAGACGCCGAAGGGCGTCTCTTATTTTTTGGAATCCGTGGGACATTAAAATGCTCGGCGGAAGTGAATTCACCCTGCGCAAATGCTTTTGCGCAGCAAAAGCATTTTACGGCGCAAAAGCGCCGAAGAGGACGGAGTGGGTAGGAGTGCCTGCGCCGATTGGTGGTGCGCAGCGCTGTTGCTGCGGAGCGGCAATGCGCGATGGAGTGCTGCGTCGATTGAGACTGCGGGGCGCTCTTGCCCTGTCGGGCAATTCGCGATGGGGTGCAGTTCTAATGATGATGAATGCTGCGCCGATTGATAGCGCGGGGCAAAACACGATGATTATTTTTCGGCAAAGGTATCGCCTTTGGACGACGAGGGCTTGCTTTTGCCGGTCAGAATGCAGGTGAAAATGGCGGTGGCGTATAGGATGGCACAGACGAGGTCGGTGAATTCGCCGAAATAGAAGAGGGAAAAGCTTCCGGCGATTTGGATGAAGGCTGCGCCGCCGAAGGTTACCAGCAGGAAGCGCAGGAAAAGCTTGAAAAAGTGCTGTTCGTCCTTGGGAAAATAGGTATCCGTGATTTTACTTGTCAGGTTACTCATGGGCTCTCTCCTTATTATCTCTCTTTAAGTAGGGGAAAATGCTCGCTTTTAGTATACGAAATGTTTAAATGGGGGGTCAAGAGGGCGGAGGGGAATGCGCCTATCTCTGCTGCACCCTCTAAAATACAAGTCACAGAAAAAGAGAAAAAGTTTCCACGATCAGAGGAAAACTGCGGAAAAATCTTTACAGGCGAAAAAATTTGCGTTATCTTAATACAAGATCAAGAGCGCCGCCGAACAGGGGAAGCCCGGTTCGGCGGCTTTTTGTGTTTGTGTGTCAGGAGAAAAGAAAAATGATCGGTGTGATCGTCAACGTGCTGGCGGTGGCGCTGGGCGGCGTTTTGGGAACGGTGTTCAGCAAGAAGCTCTCCACCCGCTTTACGACGGAGCTCAACAAGGTGTTCGGCGTGTGCGCCATCGGCATGGGTATCAGCTCAGTGCCGCTGATGCAGAACATGCCCGCGGTGATCCTGGCCGTCGTGGCGGGCACGGCGCTCGGCCTTGCGTGCCATCTGGGCGAGTGGATCAGCCGCAGCGGCGAACTGATGGAAAAGCCCATCGGCAAGCTCCTCGGCGAGAGAAACGGGGACGACGAGGACGGCCTTCCGCGCGAGGAATACCTCTCGCTTCTGGTGACGGCCATCGTGCTCTTCTGCTCGAGCGGCACGGGCATTTACGGCTGCCTTGACGCGGGCATGACGGGAAACGCGACGGTGATTTTGAGCAAGTCGATTTTGGACTTTTTCACGGCGATGGTCTTTGCCTGCAATTTGGGCGCGGTGACATCGCTCGTGGCGGTGCCGCAGGCGGCGGTGTTTTTTGCGCTGTTTTTCGCCGCCAAGGCGATCTATCCGCTCACGACGACGCCGATGATCGGCGACTTCAAGGCCTGCGGCGGCTTTCTGCTCATCGCAACGGGCTGCCGCATCGCCAAGATGCAGGACTTCCCCGTGGCGGACATGATCCCGGCGATGGTGCTTGTGATGCCGCTGAGCGCCCTGTAGACCAATTACATCGCGCCGCTTCTCTGAGCGCATGGAAAAAAGCACCGTTGCCCAAAAAGGCGGCGGTGCTTGCATTTTTGCGTTATGTAAATTATAATGAAACAGATCATTGACAACAGACGGAGGCAAACACATGAAAAAGGTCGCATTGGTCACCGGCTCGTCCCGCGGCATCGGCCGCGCGGTCGCGGCGGAGCTCGCGCGGGACGGCTATGCCGTGTGCATCAATTACTATGAACGAAAGGACAAGGCCGACGAGCTTGTCGCGCTGCTGCGCGCCGAAGGCCGCGAGGCCATCGCCGTGCAGGCGGACGTGTCAAAGCGCAGCGAGGTGAACGCCATGGTCGCGCAGTGCGAGCGTGAGCTCGGTAAGATCACGCTGCTCGTGAACAACGCGGGCGTCGCCGGTCAGGCGCTCTTTCAGGATGTGACGGACGAGATGTGGGAGCGCTATTTCGGCGTGAACTTAAACGGTGCGCGCAACACCATTCAGGCGGTGCTGCCGAACATGCTGCACGAAAAGAGCGGCTCCATCGTGAACATTTCGTCGATCTGGGGCCAGCACGGCGCGTCGTGCGAGGTGACGTATTCCTGCACGAAGCACGCGCTCATCGGCCTGACGCGCTCGCTCGCGATGGAGCTGGCGCCGAGCGGCATCCGCGTCAACTGCGTTGCCCCCGGCGTCATCGAGACCGATATGGTCAAGGTACTGGGCGAGGAAACGCTCAAGGACCTTGCCGAGCAAACGCCGCTCGGCCGCCTCGGCAAGCCCGAGGACATCGCCGCGGCGGTCGCGTATCTCGCGTCTGACAAGGCGTCGTTCGTCACGGGCCAGGTGCTCGCGGTGGACGGGGCGTTCGTGCTCTGAGTCAGCGCCCTGTGCTGCCAAAGCCCCCCTCGCCGCGCACGGTCTCGGGAAGGGTGTCGACCTGCTCAAATTCCATCGGCAGAAACGGCAGCAGCACGAGCTGGGCGACGCGGTCACCGTGTCGCACGGTGCGCTCTTCGTTGCTGTCGTTGTGCAGGGCGACGAAGCATTCGCCGCGGTAGTCACTGTCGATGACGCCGAGGCAGTTTGCCGGACGGAGGCCTTGCTTGGAAGCTAAGCCGCTTCTGGCAACGACTGCGCCGAACGTGCCCTCCGGTAGGGCAAAGGAAAGACCGGTCGGCAGCATAGCCGTCGCGTGCGGCGGGATGATGAGCTCTTTGTCGCCGTCCAGGCAGGCGTAAAGGTCATAGCCGGCGGCGAAAGCGGAGCCGCGCGTGGGGAGCTTTGCGCCCTCGCGCAGCAGTTTGATCGAAACGTTGGACATGGGGGAAAACCTCCTTTTTTTGCATGCGAAACATTATAAAGCCTGCGCAAAAGAAAAGCAAGCACGGTGCAAAAAGGGAGGATCTGGCATAAGAATAAGAATTTTCCCTTGCCAAACGGGGGGAGTTCTGCTATTATACTACGATGTAATGTTTCCGCCTGATGCAGGCGCTTACAAAACGATAACCTTTTTTGGAGGCTCGGATAGATGGCAAAAAACAACGATAAGCGGGCAGAACGCATGGCCAGAAGCAATCGCAACGTCAATCGTGCGATCACGGTGCTCATGGCCGGCGTCATTGCTGAATTTTATCTTTTGATGGTGAACAACTACTATGTCAAAGGCGGCGTCGGTCAGGTGCTCACGATGATGACTGTGCTTCAGGTCATCGACTACATCGGCTGCGCGCTGTTCGGCGCGGGCCTTGTCGTCTGGCTGATGCGCAAAAAGTGGACGCGCTTCGCGCCCGCCGCGCCGTGGCTCTTATGCATCGGCTTTTTCTTCGCCGTGTCGTCGATCCTGATGCTCAAGGTCTACCCGCAGGGCACGACGATGATGTGCGTGATCGTGCCGGTCGTGATGCTCATCGGCATCGTGTTCCTGCTCTATCCGCGTGAGTTTTCCGTGCAGGCCGTGGGCCTGACGGCGTCGCTGATGGCGATGTACCTCATCCACCGCGGCAGCGGGAGCGACACGTGGGGCGGCATCGTCACCGGATGCAGCATCCTCGCGATCTGCGTGGTCGCGGTGCTTGGTGTCGCTGTTTTCAAGGCGGGCAAGAACGACGGCAAGCTTAAGAAGCTCGGCGATCTTCGTATCGTGTCGCAGGACGGCGACTATAAGCTCATTTACGCTGTGCTCGCCGTGTGCGCACTGGCCATCGTGGCGGCGCTCGCCGTCAGCAGCATCGCCTACTACGGTCTCTGGGTGCTGGCGATTGGCACATTCCTCCTCGCGGTGTACTACACGGTGAAAATGATGTAAAGAAATCAAAAGGAAGGCGAGTCTATTTGTGAAGTGACCCCAAAAAGTTAGACAATATTCTGAAGTAAAAATTGTTCAAGCAGCTGAAAGGGCTTGCTGTCTGTGAATTGCAGGCGGCA
>NZ_JPJG01000046.1 GCF_000765235.1 Oscillibacter sp. ER4
CCGTGCCCGCGGCAAAAAGCAATCGCAAATCCCGCCGCTTCTCCCGCCTTGCCAAGCGGGCGAAAATAGGCTATACTGTCAGCATAATGAGAAATTTTTGCTTTTTGGAGGATATTATGGACGAGCAGAAGACCACCGGCACCCTTTATATCGTCGCAACGCCCATCGGCAACTCGCGCGACATGTCCGAGCGCGGACGCGAAATCCTGTCCACCGCCGACATCATCGCCGCCGAGGACACCCGCCGCAGCGTGGTGCTGCTCAACAAGCTCGGCATCCGCGGCAACAGTCTGAGCGCCAACCACAAGTTCAACGAATACGGCAAGGCGAAGTGGTTCATCGAACAGCTTGCCTCCGGCAAGGACATCGCCGTCATCACCGACGCGGGCACGCCCTGCATTTCCGACCCCGGCAACGAGCTCATCCGCGCCGCGGTCGAAAACGGCATTCGCGTCGTCGGCGTGCCCGGCTGCTGCGCCGCGGTCAACGCGCTATCGATCTCGGGCTTTGACCTCTCGAGCTTCCTCTTCTATGGCTTTTTCCCGCGCGAGACGGCCGACCGCCGCCGCGTTCTCATGATGATGCGCAAGGGCGACACCGCGACCTATGCCTTTTACGAGTCCCCCAAGCGCATCATGAGCGTCATCGACTTCTTCATCGAGGAGGGCGCGCAGCTTCGTCTCTGCCTCTGCAACGACATGACGAAGCTCCACGAGATGACCTTCCGCGGCACGCCGCAGGAGGTCAAGGACCAGCTCATCGCGAAGGATACCTACGAAAAGGGCGAATATGCCCTCATTGTCGAGGTCTGCGATGACTACCGCCTGCGCGAGGTCGAGCACATCACCTCGCCTGAGGCGCTGCTCGTCGACTGCATGGTGCGCAGTGACTGCACGGCCAAGGACGCCATCAAAATGCTCCTCAAGGACGAGAACAACACCTACAGCAAAAACGAGCTGTACGCCGCGCACCTTGCGCTCAAAGAGAGGTTCGGCGCATGAGCATTGTAGTCTCCGACCTCTCCGAACGGCTCGACACGCTCACCAAGCTCGTCCTCGCCGAGCCGGTCGCGCGCATCGGGCACTCGCGTGTCACCGTGCGGCCCTTAACGCTGCGCGGGAAGGCCTTTTTCCAGCTCGAATACCAGCAGGGGCAGAAGGTCGCGCACCGCAACGTCGCGCGGCGCGCTGCTCGAAACGTTCGAGCAGGAGCTTGACGGTCTGTTCCGCTCTGTCACACTCTGCACCGAAACGGAGACGCGCCAGTACGTCCGCAAGACGAACGGCGCGTACAAGTGCACGGCCAAGTCCGGCGCGTCCCGCGCCGCCGTGACCGCCTCGCACAACCGCAAGAAGGAATACATTTTGCAGGAGGGCGAGAACATCCCCGCCCTCGTCGACCTCGGCGTGTTCACGCCGGACTTCAAGATCGTCAAGGCAAAGTACGACAAATATAAGCAGATCAACCGCTTCATCGAGCTGGTGGACGACGCGTTCCGCGCCTACGGCCGCGACGAGATCACCATTCTCGACTTTGGCTGCGGCAAATCGTACCTCACGTTCGTGCTGTACTACTATTTCGCCGTCAAGCGCGGCGTGCGCGCCAAGATCATCGGCTATGACTTAAAAGAGGATGTCGTCGAGCACTGTAATGAGGTCGCCGCGCGCTACGGCTATTCAGATCTTCACTTCGTCGTGGCTGATGTTACGCGCGATGTGCTCTACAGCGAGCACATTGACATGCTTGTCACGCTCCATGCCTGCGACGTCGCGACCGACTACGCCCTGCACTACGCCATCTCCCGCGGCGTCGAGCACATCTTCTCCGTCCCCTGCTGCCAGCACGAGGTCAATAAGACCATCCAAAAGGGCGGCGATTTCGACATTCTGCTCTCCCACGGGCTGTTTCAGGAGCGCTTCTCGGCGCTGCTGACCGACGCCATCCGCGCAGCGGTCCTGGAGGACGAAGGCTACGACGTCGACGTCATCGAGTTCATCGACTTCGCCCACTCGCCCAAAAATCTGATGCTCCGCTGTCACCGTACCGGCCACCGCGGCACCAAAAAACTCACCGAGTCCCGCCGTCTCCGCGACCAATACGGCTTTGAGCAGACTCTACTCTCGCTGGTCGAAAATGAGCGGCAATAAAACGCGTCGCAGACTTTCGCGTCCGCAGACGCGAAAGAAATTAAAATCGTTTTTCTGACGACATGCGCGTCAGAAAAACTCTTCTCACTCCGCAAACGTGCGCGCCTATGGCGCGTGCACTGCCGCGGAGTGCAATCTTTCTCAAAAAAGAGGGACGCAGTTTTCAACTGCGTCCCTCTTTTTTGAATATTTTTTTATTGCGCCGTGCGCACCGTGTCGAGCGAGCGGTTCAGCAGATTCACGACCGGCGGAGCCACGAACACCATCAGCACCGCCGTAGCCGCGCCGGAGATGATACGCACCACCAGGCCGCCGAAAACATAGGCGTAGCTGTAGTAGTTGTAGATCACGCTGTCGATATACATCGCTCCCGTGTTGAGCGCCGTCACGACCAGCGCCGTGCCGATCAGCGCAAGCGTGAGCTGACCGCTGGAGAACTTATAGCCGCAGTGCTTGGCATACACGCCGACAAGCAGGCCGCGCGCTGCCTGCGGCAGGATCCACAGGATCGTGGTCGCGGTCACGCCATAGGTGAGAAGCTGACCCATGAATGCGCCGAGAAGACCGACGAGCAGGCCGCCGACCGGACCGTAGAGCATCGCGCCCACGATGACGGGCAGCGACGCGACGGAGATGTTGATCCAGCCAAGGCGCACCGTACCGGCAAAGTTCAGCACAACGTAAACTGCGGTCAGCATGGCGATGGTGACCATTTTGCGCGTGGACATGGCCGAGGACTTCCACGTGAAGACCACTGCGGCGATGAGCACGAGGGCGACCGCGATGATGATCGTCCACATGATGGGGGAAAGCGCTTCGATCTGAAGGGACATTGTGAGGACCTCCTTTTTCATCAAAAGATTTTCCCGCGGCTGCGGCGCCGCGCGGAACGGCTTGATCCGGTGAAAAAGAAAACACCTCTCCCTCCGGATGGCAGGAACCACGCGGAGGAGAGGCCTCACTTAAACTCTCTTCTGAGTGGCAAGCGGATGCGGAAACCATACTGCAAACCATGGGTTTTTCGTCCGCGGGCAACTTCCCATCCCGACGGCACTATTCGCTCTTCGCGTAAACACATGGTTTCCTACTCTGCCGATGCATAAAGCTCTTCAAAATTTAAACTTCATGCAGGCACAGCATAGCAGATTGCACAACACGCGTCAATCCCTTTTCGACCCTTTTTGCACACTTTTACGTTTTTAAGGTGATATTCCTCTTTTCCCTAATAAATTCAGTCCCTCCAAGGCCCGTTTTTCCTTGACAGGGCCTTACTTTTTTTGCTATTCTAAGGTGTGAGAGAACCGGCATAAGTTCGCACTTTTCAGCTTAGCCGCCGGTAATATATCAATCGACTGAAAAATCAGAGGAGGAACACGCACCATGATCAAAGAAACCATGGAATTCCTGTCCCAGTATGACCCCGAAGTCGGCGCCACTATTGAGAAGGAGTATCACCGCGAGCAGCGCAACATCGAGCTGATCGCCTCCGAAAACATCGTCTCCCCGGCTGTCATGATGGCTATGGGCACGTGCCTTACCAACAAGTACGCCGAGGGCTATCCCGGCAAGCGCTACTACGGCGGTTGCTACTGCGTCGACGAGACCGAAGAGATCGCCCGTCAGCGCGCCTGCAAGCTGTTCGGCGCTGAGCATGCCAACGTCCAGCCCCACTCCGGCGCTTCCGCCAATCTGGCTGCGTTCAAGGCTATGCTCCAGCCCGGCGACACCTTCATGGGCATGAACCTCGCCCACGGCGGCCACCTGTCCCACGGCAGCCCGGTCAACATCTCCGGCCAGTACTTCCATCAGGTCCCCTACTCCCTCAACGATGAGACCGAAATGATCGACTACGACGAGGTCTACCGCATCGCGCAGGAGTGCAAGCCCAAGATGATCCTTGCCGGCGCTTCCGCCTATCCCCGCAAGATCGACTTCGCCAAGTTCCGTGAGATCGCTGATTCCGTCGGCGCTTTCTTCATGGTCGATATGGCCCACATCGCCGGTCTCGTCGCCGCTGGCGTTCACGAGAGCCCCGTGCCCTATGCCGACGTTGTCACCACCACCACCCACAAGACCCTGCGCGGCCCCCGCGGCGGCATGATCCTGTGCAAGAACGAGATCACCAAGAAGAACATCGAAACCGGCGAGATGGAGACCATCAATCTGGCCAAGAAGATCGACTCCGCCGTGTTCCCCGGCACCCAGGGCGGCCCGCTCGAGCACATCATCGCTGCCAAGGCCATCTGCTTCGGCGAGGCGCTCAAGCCCGAGTTCAAGGCCTACGGTGAGCAGGTCGTCAAGAACGCTGCCGTTCTTGCCGAGGGTCTGAAGGCTGAAGGCTTCCGTCTGGTCTCCGGCGGCACCGACAACCACCTCATGCTCGTCGACGTCCGTAACTTCAACATCACCGGTAAGGAGATCGAGCGTCGCTTGGACGAGTGCTTCATCACCGTCAACAAGAACGCCATCCCCAACGACCCCGAGAAGCCGTTCGTCACTTCCGGTATCCGCGTCGGCACCCCCGCTGCCACCACCCGCGGTCTGAAGGAAGAGGACATGAAGGAGATCGCCCGCATCATGGGTATGGTCGCCCGTGACTTCGAAGGCAACAAGACCGCCGCTCAGGAGGCTGTTGTCGCCCTGACCAAGAAGTACCCCATCTACGAATAAAACAAACTCAAAATAAAAGGAACCGTCCCGATGGGACGGTTCCTTTTATTTTGGGGGATGCAGCCCACGGGCGGAAATTGGCAAGATTTGCCTGCACAAAATACTTGACAGGCGAAAATTTTCGGCTATAATTTGAAATTGATTTTCATTTTCAAATTCAGGAGGCCACTATGGCGACCTATACGACCAAACAGCAAAAGGCAGTGCTCGACTGCCTTTCTGAGCGCGCGGACTCGCCGGTCAGCGCGGCGGCGATCGTCGACGCGCTGCGCGAACAGGGCGAGCATATCGGCATCGCGACGGTGTACCGGCAGCTGGAAAAGCTCGAGCGGCAGGGCAGCGTCCACAAGGTCACGACGGATGAGGGCGCGTACTATCAGTTCTGCACCCACGGCTGCGCATCGGACTGCTGCCTCTTTAAGTGCGAGCGTTGCGGGCGCATCGTGCACCTCGACTGCCACCAGCTCGCGCCGCTCTACGAGCATTTGGAGCATGAGCACGGCTTTTCCATCAATCCCCGCAAAACGATGTTCTACGGCCTGTGCCGCGAGTGTCAGGAGGGCGCATGAAACGCATTGCTTCCTTTTTTTTGGCGCTCGCGCTGGCATTTTCCCTCACCGCCTGCACCGTGCCTGTGGAAAAGGCGGACGACGGCAAAATCCAGATCGTCGCGACGCTTTTCCCCTATTATGACTTCGCCCGCGCCATCGTCGGCGACCGCGCGGACGTCACGCTTCTGCTCTCACCGGGGCGCGAGGCGCACAGTTTCGAGCCCACGCCGCTCGACGCCGTCACGATCTCCGAATCCGATGTTTTCCTCTACAACGGCGGCGAGGGGGAATACTGGGTCGACAGTATGCTGGGCGCCGCAGGCGAAAATATCGCCGTCATCGCCCGCATGATGGACTACGTCGACGCGCTCGACGAGGAATATGTCGAGGGCATGCAGGGCGCGGACGGCCATGACCACGACCATGAGCATGGCAGCCACGATGACCATGATGACCATGACCACGATCATGAAGAAGATGAGCACGACAGCGACGAGGTCGAATACGACGAGCACATCTGGACGTCGCCGAAAAACGCCGTTGTCCTCTGCCGTGCCGTCTGCGACGCGATCTGCAAGGCCGATCCCGCAAATGAGGACTTCTACCGCGCGAACTGTGATGGCTACTGCGCGCAGATCGAAGCGCTCGACGCGCGCTTTGCCGACCTCTGCGCGTCCGCGCCGCGTAAACTTCTCGTCTTCGCCGACCGCTTCCCGATGCTCTACTTCTGCCGCGAATTCGGCTTGGACTACCGCGCAGCGTTCCACGGCTGCTCGGGCGACACCGAGCCGTCGCTCGCCACCATCAAGTACCTCATCGACAAGGTGGAGGACGAGGATATCCCCGTGGTCTACACCATCGACTTCGGCACGAAAAAGGTCGCTGCCGTGGTGAGTGAGTGCACCGGCGCAGCGGTCGACACCCTGTATTCGATGCAGACCGTCTCGCGCGCGGATTTTGACGCGGGCGAAACCTACCTCACGCTCATGGAGCGCAACTATGAAGCACTCAGAAAGGGGCTCAACGAATGAATGAATCGCCCATCGTCCTCGCATGTGAGGACGTCACGCTCGGCTACGAGCACAAACCGCTCCTGGAGCACCTGACCCTCACCGTCCGCGCGGGGGACTACCTCTGCATCGTCGGCGAAAACGGCAGCGGCAAATCGACGCTGCTGCGCTCGCTCCTCGGGCTTCTCTCGCCTCTCGCGGGCAAGATCGACTGCCCTGCCCAGCGCGAGGGGCGGCTCGGGTATCTGCCCCAGCAGACGCCCACGCAGCGCGACTTTCCCGCAACGGTCACAGAGGTCGTGCTCTCGGGCTTTTCGAACCGCCGCGCGCGCTTTTTCTACACGGCGGAGGAACGCTCGACAGCGCTGATGAACCTCGGCAAGCTCGGCGTGCTGGAACTCAAGGACAAGTGTTACCGCGAGCTCTCGGGCGGGCAGCAGCAGCGCGTGCTGCTTGCGCGCGCCCTGTGCGCGGCAAATGACCTGCTCATCCTCGACGAGCCTGTCACGGGCCTTGACCCCGCGAGCATGCAGGACCTTTACAAAACGCTGCGCTATTTGAACGAGCGCGAGGGCATGGCCATCATCATGGTCACGCACGACATTGAAAACGCCCTGCGCGAGGCCAAGCACATCCTCTGCATCGACCGCGCGGGCTGCTTTTATGGCACGGTAAGCGAGTTTTTGTCTTCGCCCGCCGGAAAACGGTTTGGAGGTGACAGAGCATGAAGCTGCTTCTTTCGATGTTCGCCTATCCTTTCATCGTGCGCGCGTTTGTTGTCGGCATTCTGGTCTCGCTGTGCGCGTCGCTGCTCGGCGTGCCGCTCGTTTTGAAGCGCTACTCCATGATCGGCGACGGGCTGAGCCACGTGTCGTTCGGCGCGCTGTCGGTCGCGGTGGCGTGCGGCTTCGCGCCGCTGTGGTTTTCCATCCCCATCGTCGTCATCGCGGCGTTCATCCTGATGCACGTCGCCGAAAAGAGCCGCGTCAGCGCAGACGCGATGATCGCGGTGTTCTCCGCCTCGGCGCTCGCCATCGGCGTCATCGTCACCTCGCTCACGACCGGCATGACCACGGATGTCGACAGCTATATGTTCGGCAGCATCCTCGCGATGTCGCGCTCGGACGTCATCCTGAGCGTCACGCTCGCGCTCTGCGTGCTCGCGCTCTATATTCTTTTCTACCACAAGCTCTTTTCCGTCACGTTCGACGAGTCCTTTGCCCGCGCGACGGGCGTGCGCGTCGGCACGTACAAGACGATCCTGTCCGTTCTAACGGCGCTCACCGTCGTGCTCGGTATGCGCATGATGGGCGCGATGCTGCTCTCGAGCCTCATCATCTTCCCGGCACTGTCCGCGATGCGGGTGTTCAAGAGCTTCCGCTCGGTCGTGTGCTTTGCCGCGGGGCTCTCGGTCATGTGCTTCTGCCTCGGGCTCACGGGGTCGTATCTCCTCTCCACCCCCGTCGGCGCGACGGTCGTTGTCTGCGACCTTGCGGCGTTCCTCCTCTGCTGCCTGATCGGCCGCAGACGGGGATGACCCACTTTTTAAATTTTCTGAAAGGCTGCGCCTGCAAACTTGCAAAGCACAGCCTTTCATGTTATGTTGATGGTAGTAGCCTGTTCCATACTTCATTGAAAAAATCTGCAAAATTGTGACACTTTTTTGCATTTTCTGCGTCTAATAGAGTAGAAGTACTTTTGAGGAGGTTTCCCCATGAAGAAAAAGCGGCTTCTCCCCCTCGGTATTCTGGCTGTTCTCGTCCTCGCAGCTTTGATCTACACGCGGCCGATGACGCTTGAGGCGATATTGGGGCTGGACATCACGCAAAGTGAGCTGGTATACACCGACTACCTTACGGTCTCCATCGACGAACCGGGCCGCAGCGTGGAGAGCTCGGAATGGCTGCGCGGCGAGGAGCGCACGGAAACGCTGATTTCACTTCTCTCACAACAGAAATTCCGCCACTCGCTCCGAAACCTCCTTCCGCGGGAGCAGACGAGCGATATGCCGCAGAATAATTTGATCTTTGACGCCGACTTTTCCTTCAACGACGGGCAGGATTATCTTTATTTTCAAAGCTCTTTTGGCCAGCTGAACCTTTTCTCCACCACCGGCAATAACCTCATGCTCTGCACCACGAGCCGTCAGAAGGAATTTTTGCAGCAGGTCTATGATATCGTCTCACTCGAACCGTAACCCATTCCACACTTTATCACAACAGGAGGAATCACTATGAAAAAATGCGTATCCATTCTCATCGGCGTCCTTGCCGTCATCGCCGCGGCAGCCGCCGTCCTCGTCGCGCTCGACCGCTTTTGCAAGCAGAATGACGAAGACCCGAACGACTTTGAAGACTGAAAAAGGAGAGGCTTTCGCCTCTCCTTTTTCAGTCTTCTTTTAAATCTCTTTCGCCTTGGCGAGCATCAGCTTTGCGCCCGTTTTGGAGCAGAGCTTGATCTCGCCCGCGTAGCCGTCGAGGCGCGCGGCCTCGTCAGCCTTGAGCTCGACGCTCTCGTCGCCGACGATGACGTGAACCTCGCCCACGCCGCAGTAGATGAGCGTCATGCCCTCGCAGCCGTGGACGGTCTTGTGCTCGCCCGCCGCAAGGTGCTCGCCGCGCATCTTGCCCTCGCACTTGCCCTTGCGGAGCATGAGGTTGAAGTCGCGGCAGCAGCCCCAGGAATGGGTGTTGTCCCCGCCGTCGAAGCGGTGGACCTCGTAGGGGTTCAGCGTCAGCTTCTCGCCGCCGTTGTGGTTGAGCTCGATCGTGCCCTCAAGCGTCGAAATGAGGCGCTCATAGTCGGGCAGCGCCGTAAAGTCGGACTCTGCGTCCTCAACGGTCGCAGAGCTGAGTCTCCACAAAAAGTCGCGGTCTGCGTACACCGCGCCCGCGGGCGCGATGCCGAGCTGGGTCGTCAGGCCGCCAGACCACTTGGTCGTAATGTAGTCACTCGGCGTTAAATGCTGGATGGTCATGGAAATACAACTCCTTTGCAAACTGCAAATGGCTTCGGTGTGCGCGCACCGAAGCCATTTTTTGATGAATCTTTTCGTTTAGCCCTCGATGAGCTTGACGATCTCAGCGTAGCACTCGTCGGCAAGGGGCAGAGCGTGCGCGAGCAGGGCCTCGCCCTTGGCGCGGTACTCAGCAGCGAACTTCTGATCCTTCAGGGAGCCGACGTTGATGAGCACGTTGAGCCATGCGCCCTGGATACCGGCCTTGAGGGACAGGAACGCAACGCCCAGGTCGCTCGCGGAGGTGTCGTTGAAGCGGCCCAGCAGGGACTGTGCAAGCGTCAGGGTCTCGTCGATGAGCTCCATCATCTCCATCGGGGTCTTGGTGCAGCCCTTCAGGCCCTCCTGGATGGCGGCGGAGCGGGCAGCCTTCTCCTCGTCGGTCGCCTTGGGCATACCGAACGCGGCGGAGACGACGTTGAACGCCTCGGTGTCGCGGTCCATAACGTCGAGCAGGCGGGTCTTGAGCTCGTTGCCCTTCTTCTCGACCTCGGCAGCATGCTCGGCATACTCGGCATACTTCTTGCGGCCCTGAGTGAGGCCGCCGACCATCGCGGTCAGCGCGGCGCCGATGGAGCCATAGAGTGCGGCGCAGGAGCCGCCGCCCGGCGCGGGAGCATCGGAGGCAACGGTATCGGCAAAGCCGGTAACGGTCATATCAGCTAACTTCATCATGTTGAATATTTCCTTTCATCATTTCGCGCCGTTTTCGTCCCGCGCGGGCATCGCCGCACCTTTACGGTCAGCCGCCCCTCCTGGAGCAGCCAACGCCCGCACGAGCCAAAAGCGTCGCAGCCGTTGCCGCCCTCTGGCGGCAAACGATTTTAATCGTTTTTTCTGACGACATGCGCGTCAGAAAAAACACTTTGCAGTCCGCCAGCGTGCGAGCGAAAGCGAGTGCGACGCAGCGGACTGTAAACCAACCAGGAAAAGCGGCTTGCCGCTTTTCCTGGTTGCGCTCAAAAATGCGCTTTCAGCGCATTTTTGAAGTATTTTATTCCATGTCGATCAGGTGATACTCCATGACCTGCTTCTTGCAGTCGAAGTCCTTGGCCTTGAGGTAGAACTCGGCGCAGTCGATCAGAGCCTTGGCGGGGGTCAGGCCGACGATCTCGCTCTCGATGACGCGGGTGCCGTAGCGCTCGGCGAGGGCCTTGATCATCTCATAGGTGACATACAGCGGGGTATCCTCGTAGTTGACCATGTTCATGGAGACCTGAGCAATGCCGCGGTCCTCGAGCATGAAGCCCATGGCCTTGCAGCTGCGGAAGCCGCCCGAAGAGCCGCGGATGACCTTGGCGATCTTCTTGGCGATCTCAACATCAGAGGTCTCGAGGTTGCAGTTGAACGCGACCAGCGGCATACGGGCGCCGATGGCGGTGATGCCGGCGGTGGGGTGAATCTTGCGCTCGCCGTAGTCGGGAGCCCAGTCGGGCTGCAGGAGCTTCTCGGGCATGCCCTCGAACTCGCCCTTGCGGCAGGTGGCGAGATTGCGGCGCTCGGGACGGGTGGCGCTGTCCTCATACAGGAAGGAGGGGACCTTCAGCTCGTCCCAAATGCGCTGGGCAACGCGCTTGGACATCTCGACAGCTTCCTCAACGGTCACGTCCATCTGGGGAACGAAGGGGATAACGTCGGTAGCGCCCATGCGCTTGTGCTCGCCGTGATGCTTGTTCATGTCGATGCGCTCGGTGGCGACCTTCGTCAGCTGGAAGGCGACCTCCTCGATGGCCTCGGGAGAGCCGATGAGGGTAAAGACGCAGCGGTTATGGTTGCCGTCGGTCTGGGCGTCAAACAGGGTGCAGCCGGGAACGCTCTTCGCGGTCTCGACGAGGGCGTTATAGGTGGCCTCGTCCTTTTCCTTGGAGCAGCTGAAATTGGGGATGCATTCGATCAACTTTGCCATGGTTGTTTTCCTCCGTCAATTTATTTTGTATCGTCATTTTGCTCAGACAGGCGCGCCGCGCCCGTCCATTTTTGTTCAGCGTCGCCATTATATCGCGGCCCATCGGGGGAGTAAACAGGTTTTCTTTCTCTTTTTTCAGTGCGGGCTTAATTTTTTTAAGTCATCTTCTCCTCGACGAAGCGCTGCACACACGGGGCGCTGAGCACCGCGCTGTTCCATGCCAAAACGGCATACGAGCGGATCGGCAGACCGCGCACAGGCTTTGCCTTTAAAGGCGCGCCCGGATGCGTGCTGAGGATGGACTTTGGCAGAAAGCTGATACCAAAGCCCGAGAGCACCATCTGCATCGCCATGGGCGTATCGTAGCAGTGGCAGGTCACATTCGGCGTAAAGCCGCTGCGCTGGCACTCCTGCACCAAAAAGTCGTTGTAGCTCCACAGGTCGTCCGAGCGCAGCAGGCACATCGGCACACCCTCGAGCCGCTCGATGGGCACCTCGGAAAGCTCCGGCGCAGGATCCATGTCCTCGCGCATGATGAGCTCGAGTGCGTCCTCGCCCAGAATGCGCTCCTGCAATCCGCTCGGCTCGCGCGCGGCGGTGCGCAGGAACAGCGCATGCAGCTCGCCGCGGTTGAGCGATTCAATGAGCTCCTGCGGCGAGCCCACACGGATGAAGAGCTCCACCTGCGGATAGCGGCTGTGATATTCATTTATATAATGTAACGCGTACGACATCGCCGAGTAGATGACGCCGAGCTTGATGCGCCCGCTCATGCCCGTCCCCACGCTGCGCACGCTGTCCTCCACGCGGCGGATGTCCTGAAAGATCTGCTGCGTCTGCTGATACAGGCTTTGTCCCGCGTCGGTGAGGGACATGCCCTTGCTGCCGCGCAGGAAGAGCTGCACGCCGAGCTCTTCCTCGAGCTGCGCGATCTGGCGCGAGATCGGCGGCTGCGCCACGTGCAGCTCGCGCGCCGCGGCGGAGATGCTTTTCTCCTCCGCCACCGCGCAGAAGTATTCCAGCTGTCTAAGCTTCATCGCTTGTCCTCCATGTCATACTTTTGCGGTATGGTATGCAGATAAATTAAGTACTTTTCATTATAGCACATCTTTGTTATAATGCAAGTTGTAAAGAAAAGCGAGAATTCTGTTTTCATTTTTATCGGTTTTTACAGAAATATTTTTATGAAAGTGAGGAACCCACCATGATCAATCTTGCAGACGATGCGATGACGATCAAGCTGGACTACGAGCTTCCCGAGTATCCGAAGTTCGAAGAGGGCTACCGTCGCGCACCCCGCCGCGAATCCCACCTGACCGAGGCCGATAAGGCGCTCGCCATCAAGAACGCTCTGCGTTACATCCACCCCGACCATCATGAGCAGATGGCCAAGGAGTTTGCGCAGGAGCTCGAAGAGCACGGCCGTATCTACGGCTACCGCTTCCGTCCCGAGGGCAAGCTCTACGGCAAGCCCATCGACGAGTACAAGGGCAAGTGCATCGAGGGCAAGGCCATTCAGGTCATGATCGACAACAACCTCGACTTCGATATCGCTCTGTATCCCTACGAGCTCGTCACCTACGGTGAGACCGGCCAGGTCTGCCAGAACTGGATGCAGTACCGCCTCATCAAGAAGTACCTCGAGCAGTTGACCGATGAGCAGACCCTCGTCGTCATGTCCGGTCATCCTCTGGGCCTCTTCCACTCCCACAAGATGGCTCCGCGCGTCATCATCTCCAACGGCCTGATGGTCGGTACCTTCGATGACCAGGAGAACTTCAACCGCGCTGCCGCGCTCGGCGTTGCCAACTACGGCCAGATGACCGCCGGCGGCTGGATGTACATCGGCCCCCAGGGCATCGTCCACGGCACGTTCAACACGCTGCTCAACGCCGGCCGTCTGAAGCTCGGCATCCCCAACGATCAGAACCTTGCCGGCCGTCTGTTCGTCTCCGCCGGTCTTGGCGGCATGAGCGGCGCTCAGGGCAAGGCTGCTGAGATCGCCGGCGCTGCCTCCATCATCGCCGAGGTCGACGATTCCCGTATCGAGACCCGTTACACCCAGGGCTGGGTCAGCCACCGCACCGACTCTCTCGAAGAGGCCACCAAGATCGCTCTCGACCACCAGAAGGAAGGCAAGCCCTGCGCTGTCGCCTATTGCGGCAACATTGTTGACCTGCTCGAGTACCTGTACAACAACAACGTCCATGTCGACCTGATGAGCGACCAGACCTCCTGCCACGTGCCTTATGACGGCGGCTACTGCCCGCAGGGCCTCACGTTCGAGCAGCGCACCGAAATGCTCGACAAGGATCCCGACGGCTTCCGTGTCCTCGTCGACAAGACGCTGCAGCATCACTATGAGATGATCTGCAAGTTCCACGAGCGCGGCACCTACTTCTTCGACTACGGCAACAGCTTCCTCAAGGCTGTTTACGACTCCGGTGTGAAGAGCATCTGCAAGAACGGCGAGAACGACCTCGACGGCTTCATCTTCCCCTCCTACGTCGAAGATATCCTGGGTCCGTGCCTGTTCGACTTCGGCTACGGCCCGTTCCGTTGGTGCTGCCTGAGCCGCAACCCTGAGGATCTGCACAAGACCGACATGGCTGCCGCCGAGTACATCAAGGCCCACAACCGCCGCTATCAGGACTACGACAACTATGTCTGGGTCCGCGACGCCGAGAAGAACAAGCTGGTCGTCGGCACCCAGTGCCGTATCCTCTATCAGGATGCCATGGGCCGTATGAACCTCGCGCTCAAGTTCAACGAGATGGTTCGCAACGGTGAGATCGGCCCCGTCATCCTTGGCCGTGACCATCACGACACCGGTGGTACCGATGCGCCCTTCCGTGAGACCTCCAACATCAAGGACGGCTCCAACATCATGGCCGAGATGGCGACCCAGTGCTACGCTGGTAACGCTGCCCGCGGCATGAGCTACATCGCCCTGCACAACGGCGGTGGTACGGGCATCGGCCGCGCCATCAACGGCGGCTTCGGTATGGTTCTCGACGGCTCCGAGCGTGTCGACACCATCCTGCGCATGTCCATGCCTTGGGATACCATGGTCGGCGTTGCCCGCCGCAGCTGGGCGCGCAACGAGAACGCCATGACCACTGTCGCCGAGTACAACAAGATGTACGAGGGTCAGGATCACATCACCATGCCTTACGTCGCGGACGAAGAGCTCTGCGAGAAGGCCGTGAAGGAATACATGCACTAAAATTTACTTCAAAAAAGGGGCATAGAAATATGCCCCTTTTTTGAGCTGGATACACTCCGCTGCGCGCACTCGCTTTGCTCGCACACTTGCGGAGCGCAAAGAATCTTTCCGACGCACATGTCGTCGGAAAGATGATCTCAATTTATTTGCCGCCTGCGGGCGGCAAACTCTGCGAGGCTTTTTTGACAAGCCATCGAACAGAATGCTCTTTCCAACAGTGAGAAAGGACAACATTTACTATGAAAAAGTTACTGGTCAAAAACATTGGCCTGCTGGCGACGCCGGAGGGTAAATCCGCCCATCGCGGCGAGGAGCAGGGCAAGATCAAATTCTTAAAGGATGCGTGGGTGCTCATCGAAGACGGCGTCATCGCTTCCGTCGGCACCAGCGCTGTTCCCGCTTGTGAGGGCGCGGAAGTCGTCGACGCGGAGGGCCACCTCGTCACCCCCGGCCTTGTCGACGCCCACACCCACCTCATCTTCGGCGGCTGGCGCCAGAACGAGCTGGGTCTCAAGCTCCACGGCGCAAGCTATCTCGACATTCAGAACGCGGGCGGCGGCATCCAGTCCACGACGAACGCCACCCGTCAGGCCAGCGAGCAGGAGCTCGCCGCCAAGGCCTCCAAGGCGCTCGACGAGATGATGGGCTTCGGCACCACCACGGTCGAGGCCAAGAGCGGCTACGGCCTTGCCACCGAGCATGAGCTCAAGGCGCTCGAGGTCATCAAGGACCTCAACGATCACCACCGCATGGACCTCGTCGCGACCTTCATGGGCGCGCACCTTGTCCCCGCGGAATATAAGTCCAACCGCGAAGAGTACGTCCGCCTTGTGTGCGAGGAGATGATGCCCAAGGTCAAGGAGCAGGGCATCGCCAAGTTCTGCGACGTCTTCTGCGAGGCCGACACCTTCACCGTCGAAGAGTCCCGTCAGGTGCTCGAAGCGGGTCTCAAGTATGGCCTGCGTCCCAAGATCCACGCCGACGAGATCGAGGCCATCGGCGGCAGCCAGCTCGCCGGTGAGATCGGCGCGATCTCGGCTGAGCACCTGATCGTCTGCCCTCCGGAGGGCATTGCCTCCATGGCCAAGGGCGGCGTCATCGCATGCCTGCTGCCCGCGACGAGTTTCAACCTCGGCGCGGTGTTCGCGCCCGCGCGCGACATGGTCAAAGCTGGCGTGCCCGTTGCAATGGCGACGGACTTCAACCCCGGCTCCTGCCCGTGCCTGAACATGCAGTTTGTCATCAACCTCGGCTGCCTCAAGTACAAGCTGACGCCGGAGGAGGTCCTCACGGCTGTCACGCTCAACGGTGCCGCGGCGATCGACCTTGCCGACAAGGTCGGCTCTGTCGAAGAGGGCAAGCTGGGCGACCTTGTCATCTGGGACGCGCCCGACCTCGACTACATCTGCTACCGCGTTGGCAGCAATCTTGCAAAAACCGTCATCAAGCGCGGCGAGATCGTGTGAGAGAACGGTAGAGGGAGAACATGATGGATCGGACTGACTACCAAATCCTCAACCTCCTCCAGGACGACAGCCGTTGCACGCTGCGCCGCATGGGAGACCTTGTGGGGCTGACGCCGCCCGCCGTGTCGGAACGCATTCGCCGGATGGAGGAAAGCGGCGTGATCCGCGGCTATCACATCGACATCGACCGCACGAAGCTCGACTGTAACATCACAGGCTTTATCTCCGTTGCGCTCGAGCCGGACAAGTACGACAAATTCTGCGATTTCTGCGCCTCGCAGAGCACCATCATCAGCCACTACCACGTGGTGGGTGAGTTCAACGCGCTGCTCCGCTTCGCCGTGCGCGACACGCAGCAGCTCGACCAGCTTCTCTCCCTCATCAAGAAGTTCGGCGACTCGCGCACCTCGATCGAGCTCAAGACGCTCTTCGACAGCAAGGAGATCCCGCTGCCGTAACACAACATTCCCTTTGCACCAAGCAGGACGGCCATATGGCCGCCCTGCTTTTTTGCGCGATCTGAATGCCCCCTTGCTTTTTTGGGGCCATTCCCGCGCATCTGTGTGTTGCGAAGAAAGGCGAAAACTGCTATACTTTAATTTACTGAATGAGCATCATTGGGGGAGGGAATCTATCGTGCAGCTTGAACAGAGGCAAACGCTGAGCCAAAAGCTCGTGCTGACGCAGGCGATGCGCCAGTCGCTCGACTGTTTGCAGCTCTCCGCGCCGGAGCTCGCCGAATACGTGCAGGAAGTCGCGCTCTCAAACCCGCTGCTCGACGTGCAGTCGCCCACCTATTACGAAACTGAGCTTCCCAGCGAAGCCGCGCCCGCCGAGCGTGAACCGCTCGAGGTGCGCGAGGCGGACTCGTGGCGCGGCGTCACCTCCTCCGGTATGGAGGATGTGCAGGACTTTACCGCCTTTCTGACGCGGGAAAAGACGTTCCGCGACAACCTGACCGAACAGATCGGGCAGATGAAGCTCGTCGACGACGAACTTCTGCGCCTGTGCCGCTTTTTGATCGACTGCCTCGACGAGCGCGGCTATCTTGACTGCCCGCTTGAGGAGCTGTCCCGCGAATTCGACATCCCGCTCTTCTCGCTCGAGCAGGCGCTCTTCGCCGTGCAGATGCTCGACCCGCCGGGCGTCGGCGCGCGGAACCTGTCGGAATGCCTGATGCTCCAGCTCGCGCAGGGCCGCTCGCTCGACCCGCTGGCGCTGAAGATCGCGCGCGACGGCTTAGAAATGCTCGGCAAGCGCAACTTTTCCGGCCTTTCCGTTCTGCTCGGCGTCAGCGTCGGTGAAGCCAGGGCCGCCGCTTCCAAGGTGCTCGCGCTCAACCCGATCCCCTCGCGCAGCTTTGCCGGCAGCGAGCAGATCGCCTATGTCGCCCCCGACGCGGAATTTTCCGTGCAGCAGGGCCAGCTCGTCATCGAGCTCAACGAGCGCATTCTGCCGCGCCTGTCCGTCAACGCCGAATACGCCGCGCTGATGAACACAAGCGACGACCCCGAGGTCCAGCGCTACGTGAAAGAAAAGCTCTCCGAAGCACAGGCCCTCATCAAGGGCGTCCACACCCGCTGCGACACGCTCATACAGATGCTCACGCTCATCGGGCGCGAGCAGCACGGCTTTTTCTGTGGCGGCGAGGCACTGCTGCCCGTGACGATGCAGCAGCTTTCCGAAAAAATGGGCGTCAGCACCTCCACCGTGAGCCGTGCGGCGCAGAATAAATACATTCAGTTCCAGGGCAGGATCATCCCCGTGCGCAGCTTTTTCACCACGGCGATCCGCCCCGACGCGGCAGTCTCGTCCCACGCGGTCAAGCAGCGGCTGCAAAGCCTCATTCGCGCAGAGGACCCGGCCGCGCCGCTCTCGGACGAGGCGCTTCGTCTGACGCTCTCGGCTCTCGGCATCGAGGTCAGCCGCCGCGCCGTCGCCAAGTACCGCGCGGAAATGGACATTCCGTCCTCGTCCCAGCGCAAAAAGCGCTGAGCGCGGGGCGCGATCCAATATTTTGTCAGGAGGAGCATGCTCTATGGCCAGCGTCTACGACCGCACCGACATCTACGACCTCTTCGACTCTCCGAAAAAGGATGCACAGACCCTCTCCCACTGGCAGACCGTTTTCGACGGCATGCCTATTCGCTCGGCGCTCGATGTGAGCATCGGGACGGGCTCGCTCACGCTGCCGCTCGGGCAGCTCGGCGTCTCGCTGTACGGCTCCGATTTGAGCGACAGCATGCTCGCGCACTGCCGCAAAAAGGCGGACGAGCGTGGCATCGCCATCGACCTGCGGCAGAGCGATTTCCGCGACCTGACGTCTCATTTTGACCGCAGCTTCGACTGCGTGATGAGCACCGGCAACTCGCTTGCCTACGTGACAAACAACGAGATCACCGGCGTTTTGGAGCAGATGGACGCGCTCGTGGAGTCCGGAGGCTACCTCTACTTCGACCTTCGCAACTGGGACCGTATCGTGGGGCAGAAAAAGCGTTTTTACTGTTACAATCCCGCCTTTCTGCCAAACGGCGACCGCGTAAACCTCATGCAGGTCTGGGACCATTTATCCGACGGCTCCATTGTCTTCAATCTTGTCTACACCTTCGAGCGCGATAACAAAATCTTCCAAAAAGAGCGTTTTGAGGAGCACTACCACCCCGTGCCGCAGAAATTACTGCTCGACAAGCTCACGCAGCTCGGCTATCAGGACATTCGGGTCAAGGCCTTCCCCGTGCAGTTCGGCGCGTTCGATATCGAAAACACCGAGTGGTACTGCGTGCTGGCGCACAAAGCAAAATAATCGTTGCCTTTTTCCGCAAAAAGGGCATGATAAGAAAGTCATATCACGCGCGGCGGTAAACGCCGCGCGTTTCAACAGGAGGAAATTATCATGGACGGTATGAAAAATATCAGCAAGGCAGAGGTCCTGACCCTGCGCGATCAGGTCGCCTATCAGTCCGGTCAGGTCGTCAGCCGCACGCTGGCGCAGAATGAGCACGTGAGCGTCACGCTCTTCTCGTTTGACAAGGGTGAGGAGATCAGCACCCACGAATCCGGCGGCGACGCGATGGTCACCTGCCTCGACGGCGTGGGCAGGATTACGATCGACGGCGTCGAGCACATCCTGCACGAGGGTGAGAGCATCGTCATGCCCGCGCGCCATCCGCACGCGGTATACGGTCAGGAGCAGTTCAAGATGTTGCTCGTCGTTGTGTTCTGAAAACAGCGGTCAAATTTGTGCATCTCGCCGTAAAGTGAGATGCACAAATTTCTTTCTTGACAAAAGCAGATTGATGTGTTAGCTTTAAAAAGCAAAATGAATCAACCGATCGGATGATGAGTTCGGGAGAGACCGCGGAATTTTCACCGCGGCGCCGAAGGGGAACGCAGAAGCTCTCAGGCAAAAGGGCCGAACTCGGACGACGCTCCGAAAAGTGCGTTTACGCACGCCGAAGGTGCAACCCGCCGCGATCGCTCGGGCGGGGAATCTCTCAGGTGATCAACGGAGGCACAAAGCTCAAAAGGGAGTTTTGTGCCTCTTTTTTGATGCTTAATTTTAATAATTTTTATAAGATTCATTAAAATTATTGTTTTCGGAGGATGCGCACTATGGAAAAGAAGACACCACTTTACCAAACGCACGTGGACATGGGCGGCAAGATCGTCGAATTCGGCGGCTTCCTGATGCCCGTGCAGTATCCCACCGGCGTGATTGCCGAGCACATGGCCGTTCGTGAAAAGGCCGGTCTGTTCGACGTTTCCCACATGGGCGAGCTTCGCCTCAAGGGCCCCGACGCCGTCGCCAACGTCCAGAAGATCATCACTGCCGACATTTCGAACATGAAAGACGGCGAGATCAAGTACTCGATGTTCTGCAACGACAATGGCGGCATCATCGACGACTTCATCGTCTACCGCTGCGCAGCGGACAATTACTGGCTCGTCGTCAACGCGGGCAACCGCGAAAAGGACGCCGCCTGGGTCGAGAGCCATCTCTCCGGCGACGTCGACTACCGCGACGAGGGCAACGACTGGGGCCAGATCGCCCTGCAGGGCCCCCAGTCCGGCGACATTCTCAAAAAGCTCTGCGACGAGCAGTACATCCCCGCCAAGTACTACACCTTCACCGAAGACGTGCCCCTGAACCTCGGCGAGCGCACGATCCGCGCCCTCGTCTCCCAGACGGGCTACACCGGCGAGTATGGCTTTGAGATCTACTGCAAGGCCGAGGACACCGTTGATCTGTGGAAGGCCCTGCTCAAGGCGGGCGAGCCCGAGGGGTTGATCCCCTGCGGTCTCGGCGCGCGCGACACGCTGCGTCTCGAGGCTTCGATGCCGCTCTACGGCCACGAGATGAACGACGAGATCACGCCGAAGATGGCGGGACTTCCGTGCAAGCTCACGGGCAAGGACTTCATCGGCCGCGACGCGCTTGTCGCGCTCGGCGCGCCGAAAATGAAGCGCATTGGCATGAAGGTCGTCGGCCGCGGCATCGTGCGCGAGCACTGCGACCTCTATACGATGGACGGAGAAAAGATCGGCTGGGCGTCCTCCGGCACGTTCGCGCCCTATATCGGCTGCGGTGTCGCGATGGGCTATATCCCCGCCCAAGATATCGAGATCGGCAAGCACCTCAATGCTGACGTGCGCGGCCGCATGGTCGAGCTCGAGATCGTGCCAATGCCGTTCTACAAGCTCGAACGCTGAAATAGAGATTTTTGACCGAATATTCGGAAACCATTGGACCGTCAATCACAAACAACATTCACTGAGAACGATTTTGAGGAGGAAATTACCATGAACATCCCTGCTGAGTTGAAGTATTCCAAGTCCCACGAGTGGGTCAAGATGGACGGCGACGTCGCCGTGATCGGCATTTCTGATTTTGCCCAGGATGCGCTGGGCGATGTGGTCTTTATCAACCTGCCCGCCGAGGGCGACAGCGTCACCGCCGGTGAGAGCTTCGGCGATGTCGAGTCCGTCAAGGCGGTCTCCGACGTGATCTGCCCCGTCAGCGGCACGATCTGCGAGGTTAACGAGGCGCTCGCCGACGCGCCCGAGACTCTGAACTCCGACCCCTACGGCGCATGGATCATCAAGGTCTCCCCCGTGACCGACACTGAGGCGCTGCTGGATGCCGCCGCTTACGAAGCGCATTGCGCGCAGGAGGGCTGAGATGGGCTCTTACGTTCCCACCACGGCTGCGGAACGGGAAGAAATGCTCGCCGCCATCGGAGTCGACAGCCTGGAAGGGCTGTATAAGGCCGTCCCGCAGGAAATGCTCCTGCGGAGCGGCGGGCTGAACATCCCCGAGGGCCTGAGCGAGCTTGAGGTGCGCGAGGCCGTCACCGCCATGGCCGAAAAGAACAAGGTCTTCAAGACCGTTCTTCGCGGCGCAGGTGCCTACCGCCACTTCATCCCGTCGGTCGTCAAATCCGTCACCTCCCGCGAAGAGCTTGTCACCTGCTACACCCCCTATCAGGCCGAGATCAGCCAGGGCGTGCTGCAGGGCACGTTTGAATTCCAGACGATGATCTGCGAGCTGACCGGCATGGACGTCTCCAACGCCTCGCACTACGACGGCGCGACCGCCGCAGCCGAGACGATCCCCATGTGCAAGGACCGCAAGCGCACGAAGGCTTACGTCTCCGCCTGCGCCCATCCGCAGGTCATTGAGGTCATGAAGACCTACTGCTTTGCCTCGAATACCGAGCTTTTTGTCGTCCCCGCAAAGGACGGCAAGACCGATCTCGACGTACTCAAGGAAACCCTCGGCGATGATGCCGCGTGCTTCTACCTCCAGCAGCCGAACTACTTCGGCCAAATCGAAGACGCGAAGGCGGCCGGTGAGATCGTCCACGCCGCGGGCGCAAAGTTCGTCATGGGCGTGAACCCCATCGCCTGCGCCATTCTGCCCACGCCGCGCGCGATGGGCGCGGATGTCGCCGTCGGCGACGGTCAGCCCCTCGGCCTCGACACGGCGTTCGGCGGCCCGTTCCTCGGCTTCATGGCCACGACATCCGCCATGACGAGAAAGCTCCCCGGCCGCATCGTCGGCCAGACGAAGGATGTGGACGGCGAGGTTGGCTACGTGCTGACGCTGTCCGCGCGCGAGCAGCACATCCGCCGCGAAAAGGCCAGCTCCAACATCTGCTCCAACCAGGCGCTATGCGCCTTCGCCGCCGGCGTCTACATGGCCGCGATGGGCGAAAAGGGCATGAAGCAGTGCGCGCGCCTCTGCACCTCGAAGGCGCACTATTTCGCCTCTGAACTTGAAAAGATCGGCTGCACCTTGAAGTACAAGGGTGAATTCTTCCACGAGTTCGCCACCGAGGTCGAATGCCCCAACTGCCGCAAGAAGATCCTCGACGCGCTCGAAGCAGAGGGCATCCTCGGCGGCGCAGAGGTCGAGGGCGGCATTCTCTGGTGCGTGACGGAGCTCGTCTCCAAGGCCCAGCTCGACCGTGCCGTTGCTATCGTGAAGGAGGTGCTATGAAATGAAGCTTATTTTTGAACTTGGCGTCGAAGGCCGCGGCATGACCCTCATGCCGGAGTGTGACGTCCCCGAATATCAGCTTCCCGAAGAGCGCAGCGAGGCGTTGCACCTGCCCCACGTGAGCGAAAATGAGCTCACCCGCCATTACACCGCCCTCTGCAAGCGCATCCACGGCGTGAACGACGGCTTCTATCCCCTCGGCTCGTGCACGATGAAGTACAACCCCAAGATCGACGAGGACATGGCGGCGCTGCCGGGCTTCACCCAGCTCCACCCGCTCCAGCCCATCGAGACCGCGCAGGGCGCGCTCGAGGCGCTGCACACGCTGGGCGCTGAGCTTGGCGAGGTCTTCGGCATGGACGCTGTCACGTTCCAGCCCGCGGCGGGCGCGCACGGTGAGTTCACCGGCGTTCTGCTCATCAAGGCCTATCACACCGACCGCGGCGATACCGCGCGCACGAAGATCATCGTGCCCGACTCCGCCCACGGCACAAATCCCGCAACCGCCGCGATGTGCGGCTTCCAGGTCATCAACATCCCGTCCGGCGTGGACGGCTGCGTCGACCTCGACGCGCTGCGCGCCGCCGTCGGCCCCGACACCGCGGGATTGATGCTGACGAACCCGAACACCGTCGGTATTTTCGACAAGAACATCCTCGAGATCACGAAGATCATTCACGATGCGGGCGGCCTGTGCTATTACGACGGCGCGAACCTCAACGCCGTCATGGGCGTCGTCCGTCCCGGTGACATGGGCTTTGACTGCATCCACAGTAACCTGCATAAGACGTTCGCCACACCGCACGGCGGCGGCGGCCCCGGCGCAGGCGCGGTCGGCTGCAAGGAATTCCTCAAAAAGTACATGCCCGGCCCGCTGGTCGTCAAAAAGGACGGCAAGTACGGCTTTGCATACCCCGAAAAGTCTATCGGCCGCGTGAAGATGTTCTATGGCAACTTCGACGTCGTCGTGCGCGCGCTGACCTACGTGCTCACGCTCGGCAAGTCCGGTATCCGCGAGGCGGCGATGAACGCCGTGCTGAACGCGAACTACATGCGCGTCAGGCTCAAGGATACCTTCACCATGGCCTATGACGAGATCTGCATGCACGAGTTCGTCATGTCGCTCGTCGATCTCCACAAGGAGACGGGCGTCTCCGCGCTCGACCTTGCCAAGGGCATGCTCGACTTTGGCCTGCACCCGCCCACGATGTACTTCCCGCTCATCGTCCATGAGGCGCTCATGATCGAGCCCTGCGAGACTGAGAGCAAGGAGACCATGGACGAGGTCTGCGGCATCTACTGCAAGCTCTTTGAACTCGCGCACTCCGATCCCGAGACGCTCCACACCGCTCCCCACTCCACGCCCGTCCGCCGTCTCGACGAGGTCGGCGCGGCGCGCAACATGGTTTTACGTTATCAGTTTGCATGATCCGGAAATTACAGTATTTTATCGGTGCCTGCACCGACCCGCACCGCAACCTGGCGCTTGAAGAGTATCTGACCGATACTGTCGGCGCGGACACCTGCATTCTCTACCTCTGGCAGAATAAGCACACGGTCGTCATCGGCCGCAACCAGAACGCGTGGCAGGAATGCCGCACGACCGAGCTTGAGCGCGACGGCGGGACGCTCGCCCGCCGTCTCTCCGGCGGCGGCGCGGTCTACCACGATCTGGGGAACCTCAACTTCACGTTCTCGCTCCGCACACAGGACTATGACCTGCGCCGCCAGCAGAGCGTGATCGTCGAGGCCTGCCGTAGTCTTGGCATTCCGGCGGAAATTTCGGGCCGAAACGACATTTTGACAAACGGCTGCAAATTCTCCGGCAATTCGTTCTACTCACACGCAGGCTGCTCGTTCCACAACGGAACGCTGCTCGTGAACGTCGACATGGCGAACCTTGGCAAATACCTCACGCCGTCGAAGACGAAGCTCGAGAGCAAGGGCGTCGCGTCTGTGCGCTCGCGCGTCATCAACCTGACGGAATTAAAGCCTGATCTCACGATCGACGGCATGGCACAAGCCATGGTCAAGGCGCTTGAGACCGTCTACGGTCTCAAGGCCGAGGAACTTCGCGGGGAGGACTTCGACGCCGCTGAGATCGAACGCCGCTACCAGCGCTTCCACAGCTACGACTGGGTGTACGGCAAGAGCGTGCCGTGCTCGTTCTCCTGCGCCAAGCGCTTTGCCTGGGGCGAGGTCACGGTCGAGCTCGCCGTCGAAAACGGCTGCATCGCCGACGCCGCCGTCTGGTCCGACGCGATGGACGCGGAGTTCGCCGCGCCGCTTGCGCAGGCGCTTCGCGGCTGCCGCTTCGCCGTCGACGCGCTCTGTGAGCGCGTGCAGTCGGTGGGGGAGTGCCGCGGCTATTCAGGCGGCCTCTGCGCGCTGCTGCGCGAGCAGGACATCTGACTATCTCTACAACATCACGCAATGCCGCCGAAAAGTCGGCGGCATTGCTCTCAAAAAGGAAAGAACTACTATGGCTCATTATGAACTCATCGTCATCGGCGCGGGTCCAGGCGGCTACGAGGCCGCGCTCCATGCGGCCAAACTCGGCAAGAAGGTCGCCGTCGTCGAGAAGCGCGAAGCGGGCGGCACCTGCTTAAACCGCGGCTGCATCCCGACGAAAACGCTGCTGCACTCTTCTCAGATCTTCCACGACGCCAAGCACGGCGCACACGCCGGCATCCACACCGACGATATCCGCGCCGACATGACGGAGATTTTTGCCTACAAGCGCGAAATTTCGCAAAAGCTGTCCTCCGGCATTGAATCGCTTTTCAAGACCGCAAAGATTGACTTTCTGCGCGGCACAGCGCTCATCACCGCACCCGGCGCTGTCCGCGTGACGAATGCCGAGGGCTGTGCCAACGACTACACCTGCGACGATATTCTCATCGCCACCGGCTCCGTCCCGTCCCGCCCGCCGATTCCCGGACTTGAGTTCGCGATGACCTCCGACGAACTGCTTGAGGGGTGCGACCACCTGTACCGCTCCATCGTCATCATTGGCGGCGGCGTCATCGGCATCGAGTTTGCGACGTTTTACGCAGACCTCGGCTGTGAAGTGACCGTCATCGAAGGCATGGACCGCCTGCTGCCCAACATGGACAAGGAGCTCGGCCAGAGCCTCGCGCTCATCCTCAAAAAGCAGGGCGTGAAGGTCTTCACGAACGCGATGGTCCAGAACGTCGAGAAGACGGGTGAGGATATCGCCGTCAACTTCACCTGCAAGGAAAAGAGCGAGACCGTCTCCGGCGAGGCCGTGCTCTGCGCCATCGGCCGCCGCCCGTACTGCGACGGCCTGTTCGCGGATGGCATTTCTGTCGAGATGAACCGCCGCAGCATCGCCGTGAACGAGCGCTACGAGACGAGCATCCCCCACATCTACGCCATCGGCGACGTCTCGGCCAAAATTCAGCTCGCCCATGTGGCGACCGCGCAGGGCATCGCCTGCGTCGACCTGCTCTACGGAAGGGAAAATCACACATCCATGTCCGTCGTGCCGAGCTGCATCTACTGCCGTCCGGAGATCGCGGTCGTCGGCCTCACCGAGGCCGAGGCCAAGGAGGCGGGCATCCCCGTCAAGGTCGGCAAACACGTCATGTTCGACAACGCCAAGACGCTCATCGCCGACCCGGGCCGCTGCTTTATGAAGTTCGTCGCCCACGCCGAAACACGCGAGCTTCTCGGCGCGCAGCTCATGTGCGAGCATACGAGCGACATGATCGGCGGCGTCTCGCAGGCGCTCGCCAACCACATGACGGTCGATCAATTTCTGCTGGCCATGCGTCCGCACCCCTCGTTTGAAGAGGCGATGACCGCCGCGCTCGAGGACCTTGCGCAGAAGCTCGGCTGATCGTCATTTTTCTTTATATAAGCGTTTCCTTTTCACAAAACAGCGCACGGCGCGGATTCTCCGCGCCGTGCGCTGTTTTGTGCCCTTTCTTCCCGCGTCTTTAACATATCATTTTCTCATTGATGCTTGACAAAATGTAATGGTATGGTATAATGATGCCAATTTCCGCAGCAAAGGAGGCGATCGTTTGAACACCATGGTTACGTCCAAAAATGTCAATTTTGGAGTAAGCTGGCGACTGATCGTTGGCGTAGAGGGGCATTCGTCCGAATCTATGTCGTCGAAGCAGTCGGCAGCGGTTTGATCGACCTCATTTTCCAAGGCTCGGTTTGATTCGCTGCCTGCAATGATTGGCAGCATGGATCCGGTATGTTCCATTGATCTGGCAAAGCACTTGTGGAATGTTCCACAAGCATGGGAGTATCCCCTTGCAATGTCAGAGCGCGGGAACAGACCGATTTTTTTGTTACCCGAATCATTCAGGACGGGGCATTTTGCCCCTGTCGCCGCCACGAAAGGATATTTCTCACCATGAAACGCAAGCTCTCCGCCAAAGAATACACCTATGTTGCCAGCATGCTCTTCGGCCTGTTTTTCGGCGCAGGTAACCTTATTTTCCCCGTGCACCTCGGCCAGATGGCCGGTTCCAACGTTTAGCAGGCCATTCTGGGGCTTCTCATCACGGGCGTGGGCCTGCCGCTGCTCGGCGTGGCCGCGCTCGGCATCAGCCGCTCCAACGGTCTTTTTGACCTGAGCAGCAAGGTCAACTGCTCCTACGCGATGTTCTTCACCTGCGCGCTGTATCTGACCATTGGGCCGTTTTTCGCCATTCCCCGCTGCGCGACGACGTCATTCACCGTGGGACTTGAGCAGGTGCTTCCGCAAAATGACAGTAACACACTGTACCTGCTGCTCTTCTCGGTAGCGTTTTTCGCCGCGGCGCTCTTTTTCGCACTGCGCCCGGGTAAGATCCTGACCTGGGTCGGCAAAATTCTGAACCCCTGCTTTCTCGTCTTCCTCGGCATTCTGGTCGTCGTCGCGCTCCTCTCTCCGAGTGCGGCCATTGCGGATGTCGAGCCGCTCGGCGACTATGCGTCCCAGCCGTTTTTCGCTGGTTTCCTCGAAGGGTACAACACCATGGACGCGCTGGCGAGTCTTGCCTTCGGCATCATCGTCGTGCAGGTCATCCGTGACCTCGGCGTGGACGATCCCACCGCTGTGGCGGGGAGCACCGTCCGCGCGGGCATTTTCAGCAGCCTTCTGATGGCGTTCATCTACATCGCCGTCACGATCGCCGGCACGCAGAGCCGCGGCGTGCTTGAAGCCAGCGAGAACGGCGGCACGGCGCTCGCGCAGATCGCACAGCACTACCTCGGCTCCGCCGGTCTCTTCATCCTCGCCGCCACGGTGACGCTCGCGTGCCTCAAGACCGCCGTCGGTCTCATCACGAGCTGCGCCGAGACGTTCAGCGCGCTCTTCCCCGACGGGCCAAAGTACCGCATCTGGGCAATCATTTTCAGTCTCGTGTCGCTGCTGTTTGCGAACCTCGGCCTCAGCGCCATCATCAGCTATTCGCTGCCGGTGCTGATGTTCCTCTATCCGCTCTCCATCGCGCTCATTGCGCTGGCGCTGCTCGGTAAATTCTTCGGCCACGACCGCACGGTGTACTGCTGGACGATCGGCTTCACGCTCATCGCTGCCGTTTACGATCTGATCATCGCGCTGCCCGAGAGCGTGTTCAACGCCATCCACGGTCCGGCCATCAAGGCGTTCGGTCAGCAGTACCTACCGTTTGCCGACCTCGGCCTCGGCTGGATCTGCCCGACGCTTATCGGCGCGGCCATCGTCCTTATTCTGCACTTCATGCGCGGGAACAGGGCCAAGGCGTGAACCCCTTACAAGTCAAAAATCCGTCCGGTCGATGACCGGACGGATTTCTTTTATTTATCACGTGTTTTCGCCGCTCACAGCGTCGCGGCAAACTTCGTCACCGCGGCAAGGCCGTCTCTGAGCGTGTTGACGTCGCAGGCGTAGCCGACGCGCATGCTGTGGGGCTGCTCGAAGCAGTCGCCCGGCGTGACGAACGCACCGGTCTCGTGGTACATGCGCTTGCAAAACTCGTAGGAGGGGATATCGAAATCGTAGTAAACGAGCGCGGTCGTACCGGCTTTGGGCTTGGTGTAGAAAAAGTGCGGATTTCCCTTGATCCAGTCATCGAGGATGGCGAGGTTCTCGCGCACGATGCGCTGATTGCGCTTGAGCATCACGTCGCTGTGGCGCAGGGCGATGGACGCGATCGCATCGTCGAACATGCCGCAGCTAATTAAATTGTAGTCGCGGTGCGACAGGAACGCCTTGCGCGCCGCTTCATCGTGCGTGGCGATCCAGCCCATGCGAAGGCCCGCGAGCGAGAAGACCTTAGACATGCTGCTGACCGAGATGCCCTTTTCGTACAGGTCGACGATGGATTCGCACCACTCGTCCTCCTGCGTCAGGTGGCGGTAGACCTCGTCGCAGAGGATGTACGCGCCCACGCCGCGGGCGATCTCCACGATGCTCCCCAGTAGCTCCTTACTCATCAGCGCGCCGGTGGGGTTGTTGGGGTTGTTGATGCAGATCATTTTCGTCTCGGGCGTGACGAGGCTCTTGAGCTCATTCAGGTCGGGGAGATAGTCGTTTTCCTGCTTTAGGTGCATGATGGCGACGTCCGCGCCGATGGCCTCGGGGATGGAGTAGAGCTGCTGATAGGTCGGCATGATGCTGACCACGCGGTCGCCCGCGGAAATGAGCGAGCAGAACACATGATGGTTCGCGCCCGCCGCGCCGTGCGTGAGCACGACCTCGTCGGCTTTGATCGTGTGATAGAGCTTGGAAATGCCGCTGCGCAGCGCCTTGCTGCCCCAGATATCGCCATAGGTCAAGCGCTGGGCACAGAAGTCCTTCAAAAAGTCCTCCTTGTTCTCGCCCGTGAGCTCGAAAAGCTCGTCGAGCGAAACGGAGTCGACGCAGGTCTCGGCGATGTTGTAGAGCGCACCCACCTCGTACTCGTTCATCCATTCTTCCACAGCAAAGGGCTTGATGTTCATATCGTTCTCCTTTTCTCTATAAAAAAGTAACAGCACCCACGACCCAGCCTTATCCGGTCGCCCGGAATACCTACGGCTCAGTCATGGATGCCTTTTCTCCCCGGCCGGTGCCAAAGGAGGCATTTCATATCAGATTGATTGTATTATAATGCAGTTTTTCAGATTGTCAAGCGGGAAAACGTAAAATGTTCAATCTCTTATCGGGTGAATATTCAGTTTTCTGCATTGCTCGCGCAGACTTTCCCGCCGCCGCATGGCACAGCGTCTTTTTCTTGCCCTTTTTCGCGCGGACTGCTATACTGGGAAAAACGACGAAAGTGAGAACGATCATGCCGAATTTTGATCCGTTAACTTACCGATATTCTTCCCGCCGCAACGTGGTCTACGCCAAAAACGGCGTGTGCTGCACGTCCGTTCCCCTCGGCGCACAGGTCGGCCTCGACGTGCTGAAAAATGGCGGCAACGCCGTCGATGCCGCCGTCGCCATGGCCGGCGCGATGCCGCTGCTCGAGCCGACGGGCAACGGCCTTGGGTCCGACTGTTTCGCGCTCGTGTGGATTGAGAAGGAAAAAAAGCTCTACGGCCTGAACGCCAGCGGCGTTGCGCCGATGGCGCTGAGCGCGGACGAGGTCCACGCCAAAGGCTTTGACGCTGTCCCCGAAGAGGGCTGGCTCCCCACGATGGTCCCGGGCGCGCCCGCGGGCTGGGCGGCGCTCAATGCGCGCTTTGGCACAAAGCCGCTCTCCGAGCTCTTCGCCCCCGCCATTTCCTACGCCGAAAACGGCTATGCCGTGCCCGTCAATGTCGGCAAGCTCTGGGCGCGCGACAGCAGGCGCATCGCCAGGGTCATGGCGCAGGACCCCGCCCCCTATGAATACTGGTGGAAGAGCTTTATGAAGCCGGACGGCTCGCCGTACCGCGCGGGCGACATCTTCCGCTTCCCCGCCTACGCCGGCACGATGCGCGCTCTTGCCGAAACGGATTGCGAGAGCTATTACCGCGGTGAGCTGATGGAAAGGATCGTCGCCCATTCGCGCGCCACGGGCGGCTACTTCTGCGAGGACGACTTCAAGAACTACCACCCCGAATGGGTCGAGCCCATCACGCAGGACTACCGCGGCTACACCGTCTGCGAGATCCCGCCCAACGGCCACGGCATCACGGTGCTGATGGCGCTCGGTATGCTGAACGGGCTGACGCTGCCCGAAAAGCGCGAGGACGCGGACTACTATCACAAGGTCATGGAGGCCATCAAGCTCGCCTTTGCCGACACGAAGACCTACGTTGCCGACCCGCGCTATATGAAAACGAAGGTCAGCGAGCTGCTCTCGCCCGACTATCTCGCCGCCCGCCGCGCACTCATCACGGATAAGGCTCTTGAGCCCAAAGCGGGCGACCCGCACTGCGGCGGCACGATCTACCTCTGCACCGCGGACGCAGAGGGCAACATGGTCTCGCTTATCCAAAGCAACTACTGCGGCTTTGGCGCGGGCATCGCCATCCCCGGCACGGGCATCTCGCTTCAGGACCGCGGCGCGAACTTCTCCCTCGACCCGAAGAGCGATAACTATTTGGAGGGCGGAAAGAAGTCCTACCACACGATCATCCCGGGCTTTCTGCTCAAGGACGGCGAGGCCGTCGGCCCGTTCGGCGTGATGGGCGCGTTCATGCAGCCGCAGGGGCAGGTCGAGGTGCTGACGAGCACCATCGATTACGCCATGAACCCGCAGGAGGCACTCGACGCGCCGCGCATCCAGTGGATCGGCGGCAAAAAGCTCCAGATCGAGCGCGAGGCGGGCGAGGCGATCGCCGAGCATCTGCGAGCAATGGGGCACGAGGTCGAGATCGTCGACGACCGCACGGCCATGGGCCGCGGCGAGATCATCTGGAAGTGCGAAAACGGCGTTTACGCCGCGGGCACCGAACCGAGATGCGACGGCACGGTCGCAAGCTGGTAATAAAGCAAAAAAAGGAGGCTTCCCGACGGTGAAGTGACCCCAAAAAGTTAGACAATATTCTGAAGTAAAAATTGTTCAAGCAGCTGAAAGGGCTTGCTGTCTGTGAATTGCAGGCGGCA
>NZ_JPJG01000047.1 GCF_000765235.1 Oscillibacter sp. ER4
GCCGGGGTTTAAGGGCGTGTGTCCTGTGGGCCTGTTCGTAAAGGTATGAAAACGATCCGGCAGATAGCTGACGAGATAGGGGTATCAAAGCAAGCTGTTTTCAAAAAAATTAAGCGTGAACCACTGTCAACCAGTTTACAGGGGTTGACGGCAACGGTTGACGGTAGGTTGATGGTAGAGGTTGACGGCGAAAAGCTGATAAAACAGGCGTTTTCTGAAATTGCACCGTCAACCACCGACAACCAGTTGACGGGCGCGGTTGACGGTTTGGTTGACGCGCCGTCAACCAAAAATGCAGAAAAAACAGCAGAGGTTGATGGTGTGATTTCTGTTTTACAGGCCACCATCGACACGCTGCAGGGGCAGCTTGAAGTGAAAGACCGGCAGATCGAGCAGCAGGCCCAGACCATTACCCGGCTTACTGACGCGCTGGCCGCCGCCCAGCAGACAGCGGCAGCGGCCCAGGCCCTACACGCGGGGACAATCCAGCAGCAGCTTATTACCGGGGAGGCTGGAACGGATCAGCAGGAACCGGAACAGAAAAAAAGCTGGTTTTCAAAAATTTTTGGTGGCAGATAGGAAACAAAAGGATATTTTTTTCGTCACTACAAGTTAAGAAAGGCGGTGTGATACAGTGAAAAAGATTGCTCTTGTTTTGGTGGCGGCTATGGTTTTGGTATTCACTGGTTGCGAAAAAAAGGAAACTATTTCAATGCCTTTTGATGTTGCTGATGTGAATAATATCGAGATGTATCGCAATGTTGTGCCAAACTCCGCTGAAAAGCAAGTCATTACAAAAACCGATGATATAGAGGATATTTATTTTCTGTTTTCGGGATTGGAGGTAAGCGATAAAAAAACGGAGCCTGTTGCTGGAGGGACAGTAACAAGTTTTCGGTTTAATCTCTCAAATGATACAAGTTATGAGATTATCTACTGTGCAGAAGCAGTAAAGTCAGGCAGACTGAAACTTCCAGAGGAGAAACTGGATTATTTTACAGCAGCTGATATTGAATCTTATTGGGACAACTACCAATATGAGATTGTTCCTGTAAGTGAGAATGAACTGCCGGGACAGGAAGAAACGCAAGAATGGGATAAAATCCCTATGGTAATGGTGGATGGCAAACTCTACTATGATACGGGGAAAGAAAGTACCATAAGTGGCCGTTGCGGGGTAATGGACGGGGAAATCACTTCATCGGTTGATGGCTCTGAGATACCGACAAAGGATAACCAATCTAATTTTGGAACAGGATTTGAATATCAATACGGGGCCGACAATACCATAGAGATTTTTATGAACGAGAAATGGATCGTTTTTGAGCAAAGAGAAGGAGCCGGAAATCAAGTCCGATATGGTGATCGGATGGTAGATGCGGAGGGCCTTTCCAAAGAAACGCTTGAATGGCTGGATTGGTATAATAGCTTGCCGGAAGAACAACAGTTAGCTGTAAGTGCTGTGCCGCCAGATTTGCTTGAAGAAAGCGGCCTTGTAAAAACAGAGGACGCAGAGGTTTCTGCACAGGAAGATGAATTGTGTGGCTATCCTCTTGCACCAGAAGAAGTAGAGTGACAACAGAAATTCTTGGAGACAGTTGTGAGGCTGCTTCTTTTAGCCCCCGGCAGGGCGCAAAAGCACTTTCATACTGCCAGCCCCGAAGGGGCGGCGGTGTGAAAGTGCTTTTGCGTTACTTTCTCACAAGAAAGTAACAAAGAGGTTGTGGCCTGCGGCCAGTTATGGTAAAATAGGAGTAGTAGGATATAGGCTTTTGCAGGAAAGGGACGGGTGATTTTATAGGCACAACCATTTCGGGAATGACGGGCCGGGGAAGTATCCGGCACAACAACAGGAGCTTTTCAGCGGCGAATGTAGACCGGAGCAGGTCGGGGCAGAATGTCACCTTTTGCAACGAGGATTTGAAGAAGGTGTACCACGAACTTTTCGATGAAGCCCTGGCCGCCTACAATGCCAAAAAGAAAAAGACCAGGGACAAGATACCAGATTACTATGAGCATATCCGGCAGAGCAAACAGGAGAAGCTATTTCACGAGGCTATCTTCCAGATCGGCAACTTGACGGACTGCGGGTGCGGCTCCCCTGGAGGGGAACGGGCGGCGGCAGCTCTCAAAGAATTTGCAGAGTCCTTCCAGGAGCGCAACCCTCATCTGCGGGTGTTCAATATGGTGCTGCACATGGACGAGGCCACGCCCCACCTCCATGTGGACTTCGTGCCTGTGGCAACGGAGCAGAGCCGGGGCCTCTCAACGCGGGTATCAATGAAACAGGCGTTAAAGCAGCAGGGATTTGAAGGGATGGGCCGAAAGCAGACCGAATGGAAAGCCTGGATGGAACGGGAGAAAGAAGCCCTAACGGAAATCGCCCAGGCTCACGAGTTTGAGATTATCAGCCTGGGCGGTGGCCGCGAGCGTATGGAGCTACCAGAGTACAGAGCAGCGGCCCAGCGGCTTGAAGCTATCCAGGAACAGGTGACAGCAGCAGAGCAGGAGATCGCGGCCCTGGAAAAGCAGAGAAAGGCCCTGCAAGGGAATGTGAAGCTGCTGAAAGCGGTGGAGAAGGTTAAGCCCGATCTGGACGCGATACAGCCGGAAAAGACGCTGACAGGGGCCGTCAAGGGTGTGACGGTGGAGCAGGTGAAGGAGCTGAAGGCGGCGGTGATCCGGGGCGCGGCGGCAGAGCAGAAGGTGCGGGAGCTGAAGGTAGAAAACCAACAGCTTCAGCAGAAAATCCCCTCGATGAAAGAAAAACTGAAGGAGGCCCAGGAGCGGCAGCGGCTTGAAAATGAAAACCGGCAGCTCAAAGTGCAGGTGGAATACCTGGAAGAAGATTTGAGCTGGGAGCGTGGGATTTCGGCGCGGCTCCGGGAAGGGATCGGGGCGGTGCTGGACTTTCTGGATCAGCACTTGCCGGAGCAGTTCCGGCCCCTGGTCGAAAAGGCGCGGGAGCTGCTACCAGTGCCAGAGGTGCAGCAGCCGGAGAGAGAACAGGAACAGGGCCACACCTGGGGCGGTATGGAGCTGTAAAAGAAGCCTGTCCGGGAGCCTTGCAAGAGCCGCCCGGACAGGCTATAATAACAGTAAAAATAGGGAATAAAATGTATTGATAATATATGCCCCCCTATGGGGTGAAGGGGACAAGCTGAAATGGGTTTGTCGTAAAATAGGGAATAAAATGTATTGATAATATATGCCCCCCTATGGCCTTTAGGCCAGGGAAAAAATAATAAAATATTCTCTCTCTGACAGGGAGAAAGTCGGAGGGGGTTATGGGGGTGAGCGGCGGGGTGTGGGAATGTGGTAAACCTGAAAGGTTTTCCATCATTTCCATGCCCCAGAGCGAGGGGGAAAAGGGGGAGGTGACTTTCTCTTTAAGGCCCCGAAGGGGCCGCTCTTTGGCTCCCCCTTTTCCCCCTGTGGGTTTGCAGAATGTACGAAAAGAGGTGTAAGGAATGGAGGATCAGCAAGTAGCCCTGGAACAGCTCCGGGAACTTTACAGGGAAAAGAATGAGCATTTAGAGAAGTTTTTGGAGCCGGTGGAGCCGTATGAGTTTTATCGTGAGATCTTCCCGGAAGGATCTTTCGAGAGGAAGGGCCATTTTGAGGACAGGAAGGGAAACGGGATCGCGGTGACAGTGACGAAAGGTGAGGTTGACAGGGCAACCGGGATCGCCCTGCAGATCGAGGGGGACGGTAAAGCGAAACGCTGTACCATCACTGACGAGCTGGACGAGCTGAGGGAGCTGCAAGACACCGATTTTACGATTATGTCCCCGATCTCCTATTTTGGGCTGCGGCGGTGCGGCAAAAATGCCCGGTATCTCTATGCTTTGGTCTTTGACCTGGACGGGGTAGGTATGCCCCAGCTCCGGGACACGCTGCACCAGATGAACAAGGATATTTTGCCCCAGGCAACCTTTGTTGTAAACAGCGGGACAGGGCTTCACCTGTATTATGTGCTGAAAGAGCCGGTGCCTATGTACCCGTACAACCAGAAATGCTTGAAAGAGTTGAAATATTCCCTCACTCGGCAGATTTGGAATAAGTTTACCTCCACCATCAAGGAGCCACAAATGCAGGGGATTTTGCAGGGATTTCGGGTGGTCGGCTCCGGCTCGAAGCTGGGGCGTGAGTACCCTGTGAGGGCGTTCCGGCTCGGCGGGCCGGTGGAGCTGGTGCGGCTGCTTGATTATATCCCGGACAGCAACGGGGAGCAGCAGCGGCTTGAAGGGCTTATGAGAAAGAGCCGCCTGTCGCTGGCCGAGGCGAAAGAGAAGTACCCGGATTGGTATGAGCGGCGGATCGTCAAGAAGGAGCGGCGGGGCCGCTGGACGGTCAAGCG
>NZ_JPJG01000048.1 GCF_000765235.1 Oscillibacter sp. ER4
CTCGCGCCTCACGATAGTAAGGCGCGGTTGCTGAATGTTTCGAATCGCAGGGATTCATGGCGAAGCCATGTACACCGCACCTGATTCCGCAGGCCGAGCAGCTCTTCAATCCCCAGACCTGCAATGTCGGGGGTCGAGGGGGACTCCCCTCGTCCTTTCTCTTGGGGGTGTAAGGGGGATATTCTCTTTCCGAGAAAGAGAATATCCCCCTTTGCCGCGTCCCCACACGCTGTGGGGACAGAAGCAGCCCCCCCGCGCTGCCTTCAATACTTCTTATTGTAGTACCAATAAGTCCCACAAAAAATAAGCGACTGCGCGCAGGTCACAAGACACAACACCTGCCCGATGATTGGCTGCTTGAACACTAAAAGCGCCAGCAGTCCCGCCGCGAGCTGGGCATAGACGCAGATGAAAAACGTCATGCTGCGCGCCTTATTCGCAACATACATCGTGCGCTCATCCTTGAGCATCGCGTCATAATCCGCAGCCTTTTCCGGGTCGCGGCTCAGGCGGTGCACGCGCAGCAGCCGCACCGCGCCGCAGGCGAAGATGCCGCAGCCGAGGCCGTTATAAAAATCGCCCACATGCGCATCGCTGAGCAGGAACCCGACGGCAAACATCACCAGCCCGATGGCGATCAGCAGAATGCCGCACTTTTTCTGCTCCTGCAAGTTCATGCCCTTCATAAACTTCGATTTCATGCCTCTTCCTCCTCAAAAATGAAAATGTCCTCGATCCGCTCGCCAAAGAGCCGCGCGATGCTGTGCGCCAGTAGGATAGACGGATTGTACTTCCCGTTCTCGAGCGAAATGATCGTCTGGCGCGAGACGCCGAGTTCCGACGCCAACTGCTGCTGCGTCATGCCGCGCGCCTTTCTTCTCTCTTCAATGTGGTTTTTCATCGCTTCTCTCCGTTTTCCAAAGTCAAGTTTGCTTTACATCCGTGAGGATAGCACTGCGCGAGTGAAATGTCAAGTGTCTTTTACATTTTTTTGCATTGCTTTTGTTCCTGCGCTTTGCTACAATAAAAAATAAGAAAATTTTCGCAGGAGGATTCTTATCATGTCCGTCAAGATCGCACCGTCCATCCTCTCCGCCGACTTTGCCGAGCTCGGCACCGGCGTCGAGGCCATTGCCACCGCCGACTACGTCCACTTTGACGTGATGGACGGTTGCTTCGTCCCCAATATCAGCATCGGTATCCCTGTGCTCCAGTCCATCCGCAAGCGCACGGCGCTGCCCATCGACGTGCACCTGATGATCGTGCAGCCCGAGCGCTATGTCGACCAGTTCTGCGACGCGGGCGCGGACCTCGTCACCTGTCATGTCGAGGCCGACACGCCGGAGAAGATCCACCTCGCGCTCGACAAAATTCACGCCAAGGGCAAAAAGGCCGGCGTCGTCTTGAAGCCCAACACCCGCGCCGAGGCCGTGCTGCCGTTTCTTGACAAGTGCGACATCGTGCTCGTGATGACTGTCGAGCCCGGCTTTGGCGGGCAGAAGTTCATGGCCGATATGATGCCGAAAGTTTCCGCCATCCGCCGCTACATCGACGAGAGAAACCTTGACTGCGAGCTCGAGGTCGACGGTGGCGTCGACGCCGTGACGTGCAAAACCTGCATCGAGGCGGGCGCAAACGTGCTCGTCGCGGGCTCCGCCGTCTACAAGGCCGCAAATATCCCCGCCAAAATCAAAGAGCTGAGAGGTTAAGTCCATGGAATACTTTCCCGCGGCGCTCGAAAAGCTCGTTGAGCAGTTCGCGCGCCTGCCCGGCATCGGCAGCAAGAGCGCACAGCGGCTCGCGTTTTTCGTGCTGAGCCTGCCCGAAGAGGAGGCCAAGGCCTTTGCCGATGCCATCGTCGACGCCAAGCACACCGTCACGTTCTGCCCCGTCTGCCGCAATCTGACGGACGGCGGCCTCTGCCCCATCTGCTCGTCGCCGAAGCGTGATGAGCATGTCATCTGCGTCGTCGCCGACCCGCGCGACGTCGTCGCCATCGAGCGCGCGCGCGAATACAACGGCCGCTACCACGTGCTGCACGGCGTCATCTCGCCGATGAACCATGTGGGGCCTGACGATCTGGAGATTAAGCCGCTGCTCGACCGCGTGGCGCAGGGGAACATCGAAGAGGTCATCATGGCCACGAACCCCGACACTGAGGGTGAGGCGACGGCGATGTACCTTGCCCGCCTGCTGCGGCCGTTCGGCGTGCGCGTCACGCGCCTTGCCTACGGCATCCCCGTCGGCGGCCACCTCGAATTCGCCGACGACGCGACGCTGATGCGGGCTTTAGAAGGACGTCGCGACATATAAAAAGCAAAAAAGGAAGGCGAGTCCAATGAACTGCACCCCATTTGTTAGACAGTATGGTATACTATCTAACAAGTGGGGTGTTTTGCTATGCCAAAAGGAGTACCAAACAAACGATA
>NZ_JPJG01000049.1 GCF_000765235.1 Oscillibacter sp. ER4
ATTTTTTGCAGAGAAAGGAACGCAAAAATTAAGCGTGACTTTTGACGCGAGATCTGATAAAATAAAATAAATTTGCGCAACAGCAGGGGAAAGAGAGAAATCAACAGGAGAGATCAATGAAAAAACAGTTTGACCTCAGCGCCGCGGCGCTGCACATTTTAGCGATGGCCTTCATGCTGCTCGACCACCTGTGGGCGACGCTTTTTCTTTCGCAGGAGTGGATGACCTGCGTGGGACGTCTCGCGTTCCCCATTTTTGCCTTCATGGCGGTGGAGGGCTACTTCCACACGCACAGTTTCAAAAAATACGCGCAGCGGATGCTGATTTTTGCGTTGCTGTCGGAAATTCCCTTTGACCTGATGTACGGCGGCACGTGGTTCTACCCTGTGCACCAGAATGTTATCTGGACGCTGCTCATCGGACTTCTCGGCATTCGGGCGATGGAGGCCGTGCGGGAAAAGGGGAAGACATGGCTCTATCTTCTGACTTGCGTTGCGGTCACGGTGCTGGGCTTTGCGCTCGGCACGCTCGGCATGGTAGATTATTACGGCATGGGCGTTTTGACGGTGTTTGTGTTCTATTTCCTCCGCGGCAGAGAGTGGTGGAAGCTGCTCGGGCAGATCGCGGCGCTCTATTGGATCAATGTGTCGCTCATTGGAGGACAGATTTTCCCGATCGAGCTTTTCGGACTGGAGTTTGAGGTCTGCGAGCAGGGGCTTGCACTGCTCTCGCTCGTGCCCATCTGGCTCTACCGCGGGCGGCAGGGACACCACAGCAAGGCGTTTCAGTATGCCTGCTACGCGTTTTATCCGGTACATATGCTCATCCTCGGCCTTATCCAGCTGTCTCTGTAACAGAATACGAAAAAAGCGCTGCCGAATGCTGGGTGCCCATAAAACAGGATACAACATATTATCTATGATTATGGCATCTGGCAGTCGAGGTTAGCAAAAAAACAGAATGAGCGATACTTGGTTTGAATGACCAGGTATCGCTCATTTTACATCTGCGACAAAGTTCACATTTTGAGGTATATCCATTACAATCTAAGTGAAAACAAATGCTTTCGGGCAGTACTTTTTCAGGAATTTTTCAGCATGAGCATCAAGGTCCTTTGAGTACACATATGGGATCAAATACTGAGACAGAGCGTCTTCTTTACTGAAGCGTTCCTTGCTGTATTCACCCACAGATGTGATAGTAACCATGTTGAGGCCACAGCGGAGGATTCTCTTTTTGGACGGAAATGATCGTTGTACCAGCATTTTCTCTCCTTGTGCTCTTGCAAAACTACGATAGAAACAATCCGAAATATCAGTCGCTTCATAAAGTTATGGATGGTATTTCTGTAGTTGTTGGTTTTGCATTGCTGTGGTTTACGGTTGATGTGGCAATTGATGTCATATCGACAGAAGGTATCGCAGATGTTTTGATTTCTTTCTGCATACCTGTCGTTTTCTCTATAGCTTATTTACCGGTTATTTTGTTGCAGTCAAAGCGTTGTACCATGATTTATTTGTTTTGATCCTTATCAGAAACAAAGATGGAGAAAAGATCCTTGACTAACCAAGAACTGTCAGTTGTCCCTATGAAGGAGGAAACAGAAATGTTAAGGGCAACAGACAAAATTACCGCTTTATATTGCAGACTTTCTCAGGAGGATGCACTGGCTGGCGATAGCAACTCCATTGTGAATCAGAAAAATATCCTGCTCCAATATGCCAAGGATAATCGCTTTCCAAATCCAACTTTTTTCGTAGACGATGGCTACAGTGGCACTACCTTTGACCGCCCTGGATTTCAGAAAATGCTGGATGAAATCGAATCTGGCAATGTGGCTGTTTGTATCACCAAAGACCTTTCCAGACTTGGCAGAAACTCTGCTATGACTGGCTTATACACCAACATCACATTCCCAAAGCATGGCGTTCGCTATATTGCCATTAATGATAATTTTGACACCAGCGATCAGAATGGCATGGGGATTGATATGGCAGGCATCAAGAACTGGATCAATGAGTTTTATGCCCGTGATACCAGTCGCAAAATCAGAGCCGTCAATAAATCAAAAGGTTCCCGTGGTATTCCACTTACAACCAATGTTCCTTACGGATATATGAAAAACCCGAATGATCCCACCCGTTGGCTCGTTGATGAAGAAGCATCTATCGTTGTAAAGTATATCTTCAAAATGGCAATGGAGGGGCGTGGGCCGAGCCAGATTGCAACGCAGCTGACAAAGGATAAAGTACTTACCCCCACAGCCTATAAACAGAAACAGGGCTTAAATACTCCACAGGCGACACCGGAGAATCCAAACAAATGGCATCAGACCACAGTGAGAAAGATTCTGGAACGCAGAGAATATACAGGCTGTATTGTCAACTTCAAGACCTTTACCAATTCCATTTGGGACAAGAAAAAGCGTGACAATCCGGTAGAAAATCACTCTGTTTTCTATGATACTCACGAAGCAATCATTCCAGAGGATATATTTGAGAAGGTTCAGGTGTTGCGTCAGAATCGCCAACGCAGATCCAAGACGGGTAAAACAAGCCTGTTCTCCGGCATGATGTATTGTGCCGATTGTGGTGAGAAGCTGTATTACTGCACAGCCAACAATTTTGAGAAGCGACAGGATTTCTTCGAGTGTTCCACCCATCGTAAGAATGATAAAAAATGCAAATCCCACTATATCCGTGCAGTCGTTTTGGAGGATATGGTGTGGATGCACATGGAAACTGTCATCAGCTATATTCTCCACTATGAAGATCACTTCCGTGCAGTTGTGCAGGAACAGCTAAAAATGGAAAGTGATGAAAAAATACAGGCATGGAGAAAGCAACTGTCACAGGCTGAAAAACGTATTACTGAGTTGGACAGACTGTTCGTGAAGATTTATGAAGACAATGCCAAAGGAAAGCTGTCTGACGAGCGTTTTTCTATGATGAGCGGAAACTATGAAGCGGAACAGAAAAAGCTCAAAACGGATGTTATAGAGCTTCAGATGAACATTGAAGCACAGGAGCATCAGAATGAGCGATTAGAAAAGTTTATTCAGAAGGCAAAGCATTATCAGGATCTGGATTCGCTGACACCTGATTCACTGCGAGATATGGTCAGTGCCATCTATGTGGGGGCACCGGACAAGTCTTCCGGTAAACGTCAGCAGAAAATCGAGATTTACTACGATGGTGCAGGCTTTATTCCACTGAACTTATTGATACAAAGAGAAACGGCGTGACCGAAGTCACGCCGTACTCTCCCCGAAAATCGGGACTTTTAATTTTTGCTGTTTTACGGGCACCGCCCGAAAGGCGGCGCTTTTTCGCGCCCTTTTTTCGGAACGTTCACAATTTATTTATTGACTTTGCAAAGGAAACAACTATAATGATGACGTTCTAAAATTAGAATATTATCATTCGATGACGAGCAAGCGCGGCGCGTGACCGAATGAGGTCGGAAAGGAACCGATATGATGCCGAAGGAACCGATGCGCGGGGCAACGCTTTTCAGCCACGCCAACAAGATGACAAAGGCTTATCACGTTATGTTAACTCCACTGTGCAAGGAGGCAGGCCTGCCGCCGCTGGCGCTGGACATTCTGCTCTTTCTCGCCAACAATCCCGAGCACAACACGGCGAAAGATATCTGCCGCCTGCGCGGACACAAACCGGGTATCGTCTCCGTGCACGTGGAAAGACTGGTGAATGACGGCCTTCTCGAGCGGCGGGAGATGCCGGGCGACCGGCGGCAGACGCGGCTCGTCTGCACGGAAAAGGCACAGGATATCATCACACGCGGACGGGATATCCAGTGGCAGTTCGGACTTCGCCTGATGGAGGGTATTTCAAAGGAAGACCATGAGACGATGCACCGCTGCTTTGAAAGGATCGACGTCAACCTGGATGAGATATGCAAGGGCGGACGCTGAAAGCGCTTAGAAGGATCAGGAGAAACAACAATGATCAAACTACTCAAAAACATGCGCCGCAAAGAGGTGCTCATGGTGCTGTTGTGCACCGTGCTTGTGGCGGTGCAGGTCTACTTTGACCTGCGGCTGCCGGATTACATGACCGATCTGACGACGCTCATCAAAACGTCGGGGGCGACGGCGGATATCCTGTCCGTCGGCGTGAAAATGCTTGGCTGCACGCTCGCAAGCGCCGTGCTGGCCGTGGGCTGCGGGTATCTCGCGGCCAAGGCGGCGTCGGGCTTCAGCTTCACGGTGCGCGAAAAGCTCTTCCGCCACGTGATGGACATCGGCAGCGAGGAGATGCAGGACTTTTCCGTCGCCAGCCTCATCACGAGAACGACGAACGACATCACGCAAATTCAGATGATCGTGGCGATGGGCCTGCAGATGATGATCAAATCGCCGATCATGGCCGTGTGGGCCATCATCAAAATTCTCGGCAAGAGCTGGGAGCTCTCCGCCGTGACAGCGGCATTCGTCGTGGTCATCTGCGTGACGGTGATAACGGTGATGAGCATCTGCATCCCGCGTTTCCGCATCGTGCAGAAGCTGACCGACCAGATCAACCGTGTGGCGCGCGAAAACCTGACGGGCATCAACGTGGTGCACGCGTTCAACGCCGAGCAGTACCAGAACGACAAGTTCAACAAGCCGAGCCTTGACATGATGAATGTGCAGGTAAAGAACCAGAAGCTCTTCGCCCTCGTCCAGCCGACGATGATGCTCGGCATGAACGGCCTGGCGCTCACGATCTACTGGCTGGGTGCGGCGCTCGTCAACAACATCGCGCTGACCGATTCCGCAGCGCGCCTCACGATGTTCAGCGACGTGCTGGTGTTCAGCACGTATGCAACCTACGTGGTGATGTCTTTTATGATGCTCGTGATGATCTTCATGCTGCTGCCGCAGGCGCAGGTCTCGGCCGAGCGTATCAGCGAGGTGCTCGAGCGCAAGGCGAATATCCGTGAGGGCAGCGTGAGCGAATGCAAAGAGCACGGCACAGTGGAGTTCAAAAACGTTTCGTTCTGCTATCCGCACACTTCGGAGGATGAGCTTTCGAACATCAGCTTCCGTGTGAACAGGGGCGAGACGCTTGCCGTCATCGGCGCGACGGGCAGCGGCAAGACGACACTTGTGAGCCTGATCCCGCGCTTTTACGACGCGACGGAGGGCGAGGTGCTTGTCGACGGCGTGAACGTCAGGGATTACACGTTCGACACACTCTACAACAAGCTCGGCTACGTGACGCAGAAGGCGGTGCTCTTCGCCGGCAGCATCCGCGACAATGTCTACTTTGGCGAGAGCGAAGCGCCGGCGGACGATGAGGGCCTTGCGCAGGCCGTCGAGCTTTCGCAGGCGAAGGAGTTTGTCGACAAGCTCCCCGACGGCACGCAGCACCATGTGGCGCAGATGGGCCGCAACATGTCCGGCGGCCAGAAGCAGCGCCTTTCCATCGCCCGCGCGCTGGCGAGAGAACCGGAGATCCTCGTCTTCGACGATTCGTTCTCCGCTCTGGACTACCGCACGGATGCGAAGCTGCGCGAGGGGCTATCCAAGCAGCTGCACGACACGACGAAGATCATCGTCGCGCAGCGCATCAGCACCATCCGCCACGCAGACAAGATCGTCGTGCTTGACCGCGGCGAGACCGTGGGCATCGGCACGCACGAAGAGCTGATGCGGAATTGTGACGTTTACCGCGAGATCGCGACCTCCCAGCTCAGCGCCGCGGAGCTCGCGTAAAGGAGGTGAGAGAAGATGAAAAAGAAAAACAGCAATCCCGTCGGCGCACTCAAGCGCACGGGCGCGTATATGAGCTCGAGCATGGGCATTATCATTTTTGCGCTCGTGCTGGCGGCGCTGAGCGCCGTGATGACGATCATCGGCCCCGACAAGATCGGCAAAATGGCGACCATCATGTCCGACGGCCTGTTCACCGGCATCGACCTCGCCGCCATTGCGAAGATCGGCGTGTTCCTTGCCATTATTTACTGCCTGAGCGCGCTGTTTGGCTTCATCCAACACTATATCATGGCGGTCGTGACGCTGAAAATGTCCTACCGCATGAGAGGTGAGCTCTCGGAAAAGATCAACCGCGTGCCGCAGAAGTATTTCAACACCACCTCGCAGGGCGACATTTTGAGCCGCATCACAAACGATGTGTCAACGCTCCAGCAGGGACTTACCAACAGCCTGCCGACCATCATCAGCGCCGCGACACAGTTTGTCGGCTGCCTTATTATGATGTTCGTGACCGAATGGCGCATGGCGCTCGTCGCACTGTGCATCACGCTCCTTGGCATGGTGCTGATCGTCGCCATCATGTCGAAGTCGCAGCGCTACTTCACCGCGCGGCAGAAGAGCCTCGGCGAGCTCAACGGCTATGTCGAGGAGATGTATTCCGGCCATGAGGTCGTGCGCATCAGCCGCGCAGTCGATAAGGTCCTCGACCACTTCGACGGCCTGAACGCGGCGGTCTATGACGCAAACTGGCGCTCGCAGTTCCTCTCCGGTGTGATGCAGCCGCTCATGAACGTGATCGGCAACCTCTCGTATGTTGCCGTGTGCGTGTTCGGCTCGGTGCTGGCCATCAATGGCACGATCGAATTCGGCGTCATCGTCTCGTTCATCCTGTATGTGCGCCTCTTCACCACGCCGCTGACGCAGATCGCACAGGGCATGACGAATTTGCAGATGGCCTCCGCCTCCGCGCATCGTATTTTCGACTTCCTCGAAAGTGAAGAGCTCGGCGACGAGAGCGACAAGACCGAGAAGCTCGACGCCGTGCGCGGCGCGGTAACGTTCGACCACGTGCGCTTCAGCTACCCCGATTCGCCCGACAAGATCATCATCAAGGATTTCTCCGCTGAGGTCCATCCGGGCCAGAAGGTTGCCATCGTCGGCCCCACCGGCGCGGGCAAGACCACGATGGTGAACCTCCTGATGCGATTTTTCGAGGTCAACAGCGGCCGCATTACGCTCGACGGCGTGGCGACGACCGACCTGCGCCGCGAGGATGTGCACGAGCTCTTTGGTATGGTCCTGCAGGACACGTGGCTCTTTGAGGGCACGATCCGCGAGAACCTGGTCTATAACATGGAGGGTATCACGGACGAGCAGCTCGAAACGGTCTGCAAGGCCTGCGGCCTCGACAAATTTGTCCACTCGCTGCCACAGGGCTTTGACACCGTGCTCAGCGAGAGCACGACCATCTCGGCGGGACAGAAGCAGCTTTTGACCATCGCCCGCGCGATGCTCCAGAATGCGCCGATGCTGATCCTCGACGAGGCAACGTCCTCGGTCGATACGCGCACGGAACTTCTCATTCAGCGCGCGATGGACGAGCTGACGAAGGGCCGGACGAGCTTTGTCATCGCCCACCGCCTGTCGACCATCAAGAACGCCGACCTCATCCTCGTGATGCGCGACGGCGACGTCATCGAGAGCGGCACGCACGAGCAGCTGATGGAGCAAAACGGCTTCTACGCCGAGCTCTACAACAGCCAGTTCGCACAGGCGTCGTAAAGAAAAACCAGCGCAGGTGAGCCTGCGCTGGTTTATATTTTCTGCGGAAGAAGTTAAAAGAAAGTTTATTGCCGAACTGGAAAACGGTGGTATAATAAGGAACATTCAAGGGCTGACAAAGCCCGCACCGCGAAAGGAAGCGGAAACATATGAATTGGTTTCAGGAATTGCTGTCGAATCCCTTTTTGCTCATCGGTCTCTCGTCGTGGTTCTGGGCGCAGCTCATCAAGACGATCATCCATGCCATTGTGACGAAGAGCATCGACTTTACACGCCTGATCGGCGACGGCGGGATGCCGAGCGGCCATTCGGCCACGGTCTCGTCGCTCGCGACCGCGGCGGCGCTCGTCTACGGGCTCGGTTCGTTTGAATTCGCGATGGCGTTCATCTTTGCCATCGTCGTCTGCAAGGACGCGATGGGCGTCCGGCTCGAAACGGGGCGGCAGGCCGTTATCATTAACGACATCGTCGAGGCGTTCAACTCGCTCGCGTCGGAAAAGCTTCCGGAGGCGAAGCTCAAGGAGTTTGTCGGTCATACGCCGCTGCAGGTCATCGCCGGTATTCTGCTCGGCGTGGCGAACACATTTATCATGTACTACTGCGTACTGTGAGGGAAGGACATGACGCTTTTTATTAACTGCTGCCCGCGCGGAGAATCGCGCACGGAAAAACTGGCCCGCGCGCTGCTTAAAGCGCTCGGCGAATACGAGGAGCTGCGCCTTTATGACGAGCCGCTGCACTCGCTGGGGCGCGCGGACATCGCAAAGCGCGACGCGCTGCTCGCGGAAAAGAAGTATGACGATGAAATGTTCCGTTACGCCCGTCAGTTCGCCGCAGCGGACAGAATTGTCATCGCTGCGCCGCTGTGGGACCTGTCGTTTCCCGCGCAGCTCAAGGTGTATTTGGAGAATATCTATGTCACGGGCATCGTGACGAAGTACAGCGAGGCGGGCAAGCCCGTCGGCTTGTGCCGCGCAAGCGAGCTCTACTATGTCACGACCAGCGGCGGGCCGTTTGACGGCCGCTTTGGCTACGACTACTGGAAGACCATCGCGCAGGACTGCTTCGGCATTCCGACTGTCAAGCTCCTGGAAGCCGAAAACCTCGACATCGTGGGCGCAGACGCGGAAAAGATCGTCGACGATGCCATCAAGGCCTACGGCCCTGCGTAAAATCAAACTTGTATAGCAAAAAAGCTCCGTGCCAAGGCACGGAGCTTTTTTATCGGGAAAAATCAGTTGGCGCTGCTCTGCTCGCTTTCGGGCAGGAGGTTCGCCATGCTCTTGAGGCTGATGGCGAGCGTGGACATGTTGTGCAGCAGCGCCGAGGTCGTCGGCAGCAGGATACCAAGCACGCCGAGCACGATGAGCGAGAAGTTGAAGCTCACGATGAAACGGTAGTTGCGGTGGATGCGGGCCATGAGCTCCTGGCTGAGAGAGCGCAGTGTGACGAGCGCGGACAGATCCTCGGACGAGATGGTGATGTCCGCGATCTCGCGCGCGATGGCGGCACCGGTCGAAATGGCAATGCCGGCATCGGCCTCGGACAGGGCGGGGGAGTCGTTCACGCCGTCGCCGATCATGATGACCTTGCGGCCCGCGGCCTTTTCGCTGCGGACGAACGCGGCCTTGTCCTCGGGCAGCACTTCGGCGTAGACGTCGTCGACGCCGACCTCAGCGGCGACGGCTTCGGCAGTCTTGCGGCTGTCGCCGGTCATCATCACGACCTTGTCGATACCGAGCTCGTGCAGCGCGCGCACGGCGGCTTTCGCCTCCTTGCGCAGGGGGTCATGAATGCAGATGACCGCGGCGAGCTCGCCCGCGATGCAGAGGTACAGGTGCGAATACTCGGGCGGGAGCGATTCAAACTTGTCCTCTTCGCCCTCCGGCACGCGGCAGCCCTCGTCCTCGAAGACAAAGTGTGCGCTGCCGATGAGCACTGTTTTCTCGTCCACCATGCTCGAAATGCCGTGCGCCACGACGCACTGCACCTGGGAGTGATATTCCTCGTGCGTCAATCCGCGGTCCCTGGCCTCGGCCACGACGGCGTTGGCGATGGAATGGGGATAGTGCTCTTCGAGGCACGCGGCGAGGCGGAGCATCTCACTTTCCTCATTGCCGCCGAAGGTGACGATTCTCGCGACCTTGGGCGTGGCGTAGGTGAGCGTGCCGGTCTTGTCGAAAACGATGGTGTTCGCCTGGGCGACGGCTTCGAGGAAGCGCCCGCCCTTGACGGAGATGTGATGGCTGCTGCTCTCGCGCATGGCAGAGAGCACCGCGATAGGCATGGAGAGCTTGAGCGCGCAGGAGAAGTCGACCATCAGCACGGCCAGCATCTTTGTGACGTTGCGCGTGATGAGATAGGTCAGGATCGTGCCGCCGAGCGCCTTTTCCACGCGCACGACACACTCGCCTTCTTCGGCGACCGTGCCTGCGTAGACATAGCTGCCCTCGCGCTTGGGGACGGGCATGGACTCGCCCGTCATGGACGCCTGATTGACCATCGCCTCGCCGGAGACGACCTTGCCGTCGAGCGGGATGAGGCTGCCGGTGCGGACAACGACGCAGTCGCCCGCCTGAATATCGCCGATGGGAACGAGCGTTTCCGTCTCGCCCGTCTTGAGCCAGACGTGGTCAACGTTGAGCGACATGGCGCCCGCGAGGTCCGCAACGGACTTTTTGTGCGTCCAGTCCTCAAGAATTTCGCCGAGGCGGAGCATGAACATCACGGAGCTCGCCGTTGAGAAGTCGCCGCGCACCATCGACACGGTGACGGCGGTGGCGTCGAGCACGGCGACGGAGAGCTTGCTGTGCAGCAGTGCGGAAAGACCCTCGCGGATGTACTTGATCGAGTGATAGATGGCGAGCGCCGTGGTGACGGGGAGCGGGAAGAAGAGCTTCGAGATCACGCGGCGGATCACCGTCCACGAGAGTTTGTCTTCAAATTCACAGTTGAGTTTGCGCGTCGTATGGTCTGGGACAAGGTCCATTGTTTCAGCCTTGTCGAACGAGAACGCTGCGAGCGCGTGCACGAGCGCGGCGCGGTCCGCGCGGTAAACGATCACGGCATCCTGCGTGCGGTCAAAGACCGAGACCTCTTGCACGCCGTCCACACTGCGCAGATAATATTCCAGAACGTCCGCCTGATGCAGCGTCATGCGGCGGCAATTCAGATGCACGCGCATGCGCCCGGCGGATTCGTGCAGAATTTTGCATTTCATAGTGTATCAATTCCTCCGAAAGTGAAAGAGAGCCGCGCGTCGCGGCTCTCCTGCGATTTATTCCTCGTTCGCTTTTTCCTCGGACGCGTCCTCAATGACCTCGGCGTCCTCTTCCGCTGCGCGGCGCTCGTTGATGTCCTTGGCGTCGGCGTAGACGTCCTCAGCATCCTCACAGACGTTCGTGACGGCCTGCATCACGCAGTCCTTGGCACGCAGCACCGCGGCGGTGGTGTGAGAGTAGACCTTTTTGGCATCCTTGCTGGAAAGGATCTTGAGGCCGGCGATGCCGAACAGCACGCCTGCTGCAAATAAACCGAGATGTTTCATTGAAAAAACCTCCTGTTAGTATGAATTAGAGCTCTTTAACATAGCGGGAATATAATATAACGCCTTTTCAAATGCAAGTAGCGAAATGTTAAAATTTGACGGAGAATGGAAACCGCGGATTTGTTATGTTTTTCTCAGATGTTCGCGCGCTCGTCCCAGAGCGTCAGCACGCCTGATTGCAGCGTTTTCGGAACGTCGATGATGCGCTGGTTCGACGAGCCGCGAAAGCGCAGCGAGATATCGTGCAGCTCGTCCACATACCGTCCGTCGACGAGCACGTCGAGCAGTGACAGCAGTTCGTCCGTCACCTCGCAGCGCGGGTATGCGGCGGGGTCGTGCAGCTCCTCCCACGTAAAGCCCGTGAACGACCAGATCGTCTTTTGCGGCAGCTCACGCCTCACGCGGCGGAGAAACGGCAGCAGTGCGCGCTGATTTTTAGGCTCGAACGGCTCGCCGCCGAGCAGCGTGAGACCGTTGATATAGTCGGGGGAGAGCAGGCGGATGAGCTCATCCTCCGTCTCGCCCGTAAAGGGCTTGCCGTAGCAGAAGTCCCACGTCTGGGGCTGAAAGCAGTTTTCGCAGTGGTTCGTACAGCCGGAGACGAACAGCGTCACGCGCACGCCAAGGCCGTTGGCGATGTCGCAGTTTTTGATCTCGCCATAGTGCATGGGAAATGACCTCCTTATCAAAAAAAGGTGGGAGCGCGGTGCGCTCCCACCCAAACAGCAATTTTATGGCGCAGCCTTACAGATGCAACACGCGCTCTTTGATCTCCTGCGTGCGGCCCTGGTTCCAGAACTGGGTGCCGATGTAGCCGCAGGTACGGCGGGCGACATTCATCTTGTCCTGATCGGTGTTGCCGCACTTCGGGCAGCGCCAGATGAGCTTGCCGCCCTCCTCGACGATGTCGATCTCACCGTCCCAGCCGCAGACCTGGCAGTAGTCGGACTTCGTGTTGAGCTCGGCGTAGATGATGTTGTCGTAGATGAACTTCATCACCTGCAAAACCGCTTCAAGGTTCTGCTGCATGTTGGGCACTTCGACATAGCTGATCGCGCCGCCGGGGGAGAGGTGCTGGAACTGCGCCTCGAACTTGAGCTTGGTGAACGCGTCGATCTTTTCCGTCACGTGGACGTGGTAGGAGTTCGTGATATAGCCCTTGTCCGTCACGCCCTCGATCACGCCGAAGCGCTTTTGCAGGCACTTGGCGAACTTGTAAGTCGTGGACTCGAGCGGCGTGCCGTAGAGGGAGTAGTCGATGTTTTCGGCGGTTTTCCACTCCTTGCACTTGTCATTCATCTTCTGCATGATCGACAGGGCGAACGGCGTTGCGCTGGGGTCGGTGTGGCTCTTGCCGGTCATGTACTTCACGCACTCGTAAAGTCCCGCGTAGCCGAGCGAGATCGTGGAATAGCCGTCGTAGAGGAGCTTGTCGATGGGCTCACCCTTTTTGAGTCTTGCGCACGCGCCGTACTGCCAGAGAATGGGCGCCGCGTCGGAGAGCGTGCCCTTCAGGCGGTCGTGACGGCAGCGCAGCGCGCGGTGGCAGAGCTCAAGGCGATCTTCAAAAATCGTCCAGAACTTTTCAATGTTGCCGCCGGAGGAGAGTGCCACGTCGGGCAGGTTGATCGTGACGACGCCCTGATTGAAGCGGCCGTAGTACTTGTGCTTGCCGGGAACATAGTTGCCGGCATTCGCGATGTTGCCGACGCCCGCGTCGGTGAAGCGGTCAGGCGTCAGGAAGCTGCGGCAGCCCATGCAGGGATACACATCGCCCTTGAGCTCGAGCATCTTCTTTTCGCTGATGTAATCGGGCACCATGCGGCGCGCCGTGCACTTGGCGGCGAGCTGTGTGAGGTAATAATACGGCGAGTCGTCGTGAATGTTGTCCTCTTCGAGCACGTAGATGAGCTTGGGGAAGGCGGGCGTGACCCACACGCCCTGCTCGTTTTTGACGCCCTGATAGCGCTGCTGGAGCATTTCCTCGATGATGACGGCAAGGTCGCGCTTTTCCTGCTCGCTTCTCGCCTCGTTGAGGTACATGAAAACGGTGATGAACGGTGCCTGACCGTTCGTGGTCAGAAGCGTCACGACCTGATACTGGATGGTCTGCACGCCGCGGCGAATCTCCTCGCGCAGGCGCTTTTCGACGATTTCGGTGATCTTGTCCTCCGTGGGGTCGACGCCGAGGGCCTCGACCTCGGCGAGCACCTGCTTTCTGATCTTCTGGCGCGATACGTCGACAAAGGGGGCAAGGTGCGTCAGCGAGATGGACTGGCCGCCGTACTGGTTCGAGGCGACCTGCGCGACGATCTGCGTCGCGATGTTGCACGCGGTCGCGAACGAATGTGGGCGCTCGATGAGGGTTCCCGTGATGACAGTGCCGTTTTGCAGCATGTCCTCCAGGTTCACAAGGTCGCAGTTGTGCATGTGCTGGGCGTAGTAGTCCGTGTCGTGGAAGTGGATGATGCCCTCTTCATGCGCCTTGACGATATCCTCGGGCAAGAGCAGACGGTTCGTCAGATCGCGGCTCACCTCGCCGGCCATATAGTCGCGCTGGGTGGAGTTGACGACGGGGTTCTTGTTGGAATTCTCCTGCTTGGCCTCTTCGTTGTTGCACTCGATGAGGGAGAGAATTTTGTCGTCCGTCGTGTTGCTCTTGCGCACGAGCGAGCGGTTGTAACGATAAGTGATGTAGCGCTTAGCGACCTCGAACGCGCCGTGCGCCATGATCTGGTGCTCGACAAAGTCCTGGATCTCCTCGACCGTGGGTGCGCGGCCCAGACTCTGGCAGGAGAACTCCACGCTCTCGGCGATGCGCTGGATCTGGACGGGCGTCATGCGAGCCTCCTCGTCCACAACGTCGTTAGCCTTAGTCACTGCGGCGATGATCTTGACGATATCAAATTCTACTTCTGCGCCGTTGCGCTTGATAACTCTCATGTATTCCCGTCTCCTCTTCTTTTGGTGTGCCCTTTACATAACACTATATCTTGTGGTGACCTTCATAACAGCAAACTAATTATTGCACATGAGACTCAACATTGCAAGTCCTAAGTGCTGAAAAAAGGAAACAATATCAGAGCCTCAACTTTGGACACTATTGACGAAACACCTTGAATGAAGCGGAATAGCGCATTATTTCAATTTGACGCAAAAATCAACAAGACATAAGTAATGCTAATAATAGCTATGTAAAATTAACTCTTTTCATGGGCGGAAAATGTGACTATAATAACTCGGTTGAAAAATTTGAGCAGGACTCGCAGAGCGGGCCCGCTCCGGATCGGAGGATCAATACAATGGCAAATTGCGCGATCGTAGGCATCAACTGGGGCGATGAAGGCAAGGGCCGCATGGTCGACTACCTCACGGACCATTATGACGTGGTCGTCCGCTATCAGGGCGGCGGCAACGCGGGCCACACTGTGGTGAATGAAAAGGGCAAGTTTGCCCTGCACCTGCTGCCGAGCGGCATTTTCCGCGACGGCGTTGTCAACATTCTGGGCAACGGCGTGGCGCTGGACTGCGAAAACCTGCTCAAGGAGATGGAGACGCTGCGCGCCGCGGGCGTTATCATCACGCCGGAGAATCTGAAGGTCAGCGACCGCGCGTCGCTGCTGCTGCCCTGGCACCGCGAGCTCGACGCGCTCGAGGAAGCGCGCCTTGCCGACAAGAAGTACGGCTCGACCAAGCAAGGCATCGCGCCGTTCTATGGCGACAAGTACCAGAAAAAGACCGTACAGGCGGGCGAGCTCCTGCACCCCGAGCACTTAAAGGAGCACCTTGCCGACCTTCTTGAGTGGAAGAACCTGATGCTCCAGAAGATCTACGGCGCAAAGGGCTACACGATGGACGAGCTCATGGCGTGGGTCAACACCTACTGCAGCGCCATCAAGCCCTACATCACCGACACCGGCCGTTTCCTGAGAAACGCGCAGAAGGAGGGCAAGTCCATCCTCTTTGAAGCCCAGCTCGGCGCGCTGCGCGACCTGGACTACGGCATCTATCCCTACACCACCTCTTCGAACGCCGTTGCGGCGTATGCGCCCGTCGGCTCGGGCCTTCCCACGGCGAAGCTCGACGAGGTCGTGGGCGTGGTGAAGGCGTACTCTTCCTGCGTGGGCGAGGGCCCGTTCGTCTGCGAGTGGTTCGGCGAAGGAGCGCAGCGGTTGCGCGACGCGGGCGCGGAGTACGGCGCGAAGACCGGCAGACCCCGCCGCGTCGGCCCCATCGATCTGGTCGCGACGCGCTACGGCGTGGAGACGCAGGGCGCGACGAACATCGCCCTGACGAAGCTCGATGTCCTGAGCTACATGGACAAGATCCCCGTCTGCGCACACTATGAATTAAACGGCGAGCAGACCGACGACTTCCCGTTCCCCGTGCTGCTGCAGGACGCCAAGCCCGTCGTCGAGTATCTGCCCGGCTGGCAGTGCGACATCTCCGGCGCGCGTAATTGGGAGGACCTTCCCGAAGCCGCCCGCAGCTACGTCGAATACGTTGAAAAGGCCATCGGCTGCCACATCGGCTTCGTCTCCGTCGGTGCGGAGCGCGAGAGCCTCATCATCCGCTGACACACCAAAGTAAAGAGGGGACGAAGGCCCCCTCTTTACTTTTCTATTGCAACTTTGCTTCATTCTATATAAACTATATAAAATACGAACAGCGACCGCTGAGAAAGAAAAGGAGAACCCTATGCGCAAGGATATTTACGAGTCCCCGCTTTCGTCCCGCTATGCGTCCGAATACATGCTGCACCTCTTTTCCCCCGACATGCGCTTCCAGACGTGGCGCAGACTGTGGGTGGCGCTTGCCCGCGCCGAGCACGAGCTGGGCCTGCCCATCACGCAGGAGCAGGTCGACGAGCTCGCCGCGCACATCACCGACATCGACTACGAGGTCGCCGAAAAGCGCGAGCACGAGGTGCGCCACGACGTGATGGCGCATGTGTACGCATACGGCAAGGCGGCGCCTTCCGCCGCCGGCATCATCCACCTCGGCGCGACGAGCTGCTATGTGACGGACAACGCCGATTTGGTGCTCTATCGCGACGGCCTCAAATACCTGAGAGGGCAGCTTCTCAGCGTGATGGTGAATCTTGCGGCATTTGCCCGCGAATACGCCGCCACGCCGACGCTCGGCTATACGCACTATCAGCCCGCGCAGCCCGTGACGATCGGCAAGCGCGCGACGCTGTGGATGCAGGACTTCCGCTCGGACCTTGAAGAGCTTGATTTTGTCATCGGCTCGATGCGCTTCCTCGGCTGCCGCGGCACGACGGGCACGGAGGCGAGCTTTGTCGACCTCTTCGAGGGCGACGGTGACAAGGTCGACGAGATGAACCGCCGCATCGCCGCGGAGTTCGGCTTTGAAAAGTGCTTCTCTGTCAGCGGCCAGACCTATCCGAGAAAGGCCGACAGCCGCATTCTGAATGTGCTCTCTTCCATCGCACAGAGCGCCTACCGCATGGCGAACGACATTCGCCTGCTCCAGCACGACCGCCAGGTCGAAGAGCCGTTTGAAAAGAACCAGATCGGCTCATCCGCGATGCCCTATAAGCGAAACCCCATGCGCTCCGAGCGCATCTGCTCGCTCAGCCGCTACCTGATGGCCGATGCGGCCAACGCGCCGATGACGGCCTCGACCCAGTGGCTCGAGCGCACGCTCGACGACTCGGCCAACCGCCGCATCTCGCTGCCGGAGGGCTTCCTCTGCGCCGACGCGGTGCTGCGCCTGTGCCAGAGCGTGACGAACGGCCTGCATGTGAACGAAAAGATCGTCGAGCGCACGCTGCGCGAGTATCTGCCGTTCCTTGCGACCGAGAACATCATGATGGAGGCCGTCAAGCGCGGCGGCGACCGTCAGGAACTGCACGAGAAGATCCGCCAGCACTCCATGGCCGCGACCGCCCGCATGAAAGAGGGCGAGCCGTGCGACCTCTTAGACCGCCTCGCGGGCGACCCCGCGTTCGGCATGACGCGCGAGGAGCTCGATCAGGTCATGGAGCCCAAGCTCTACATCGGCCGCTGCGAGCAGCAAGTGCTGCGCTTCCTCGACGAGTGCGCGCCGCTTTTGCGCGACGCCGCTGCGGAGGACGGCGCGATCGACCTGTAAGCGGGCAGTAATTGAGAATGATCCCTGAGCGGGAGAGATGGACGAGCCATCTCTCTCGCTTCTTTTTTTCACCTGAAAAAATGTGCGGCGGCGCGCGTTGCCTTGGCAAAAGCGGGCAGAATACCAGTAAGTGAACAAATTGTAAAGGGTGTACGTTCCTATACAAAAGGTAGCGAGTGTCCATGGATTCTGGTATCGAAGTGTGCTATAAAGAAGCTGTAAAGAAAAATGCACAAAACGATCACTAAATCGCATAACATATTTGAAGAATAAATATTGATTTATTTATTGAAACAATCTATAATATGGAAAAGCTGAGCGGGAAACATTTTCCCGCCGCAGTGCTAAAAGAGGTGAACGACAACATGGCAATGGAAGAATTACAGCAGGTGCAGGAGCTCGAAAAAGAGCTTGCAGCGCAGTATGCCGCCGCGCAGGCGGACGCCAAGCGCCGCATCGCCGTTGAGCAGCGCGCCGCTGCCCGAGAGATCGAGGACAGCCGCCGCAACGCCGACGTGGAGGCGCGACAGCTGATGGCGGAGGCCGAGCAGCGCGCCGGTGAGGAGACGGAAAAGATCCTCGCCAAGGCGCGCACGGAATGCGAAAAGATGCAGAGCGCGGCGCGCGCAAACCTTGAGCGTGCGGCGCAGTGGATCGCGGAAGAGGTTGTGAACGACAAATGGCAATCGTAGCAATGAAGCATCTCCGCCTCCTCGGCATGGAGAGCGAGCGCGAGGCGCTGCTCAAGGCCATGCAGGACATGGAGTGCGTGGAGATCTCAAGTATCGACGGAAGCGAAGAGGCACTGAAATCAGGCTTTGCCAAGCCCGACGACAAGGCGCTGATGAGCGCGCAGGAAGCGTCGCGTGCGTACCGCACGGCGCTTGCCTCGCTCGACCGCTTTGCGCCGGAGAAAAAAGGCATGTTCCGCAAGCGGCAGGGCGTTTCCCGCGCGGCGTTTTTCAGCGCCGAGAGCGAGGAAAATGCCCGCACCGCGGCGGAGACGATCAACAAGGACACACGCCGCCTCGGCGAAATCGAGAGCGAGCGCACGAAAAATGAGGCGCTGCGAGCGACTCTTGCCCCGTGGCTGACGGTCGATGCGCCGCTCGGCGGCGCGGACGGCGCGCTTGCGGTGTTCTTTGGCACGGCGGGCCTGAATGTGACGGACGATGCGCTCAAAGCGCTGGCCGATTCGCTGGACGGGCTTCTCACCTGGCAGCAGGCCTCGAGCGACAGGTCGCTGCGATATCTTCTCGTGATGTGTCACGGGAGCGTGAAGGAGCGGGCGCTGAGCGCGCTGCGCGACCTCGGGTTTTCGACCGTGAGCTTTCGCGGCATGACCGGCACGGCGAAGGAAAACGACAAAACGCTCACGGAGAACCTCGTCGCGCTCGAAAAAGAGCGGCAGGAGATTGAGCAGCGCATCGCGGGCCTTGGCGGCAAGCGGGAGACGCTCTTGGAAGCGAGCGACCGCGCGGCCATCGCGCTGCGGCGCGAGGAGGCGAAAAGCCGCCTTGTCGGCACTGACAAGGTCTTTTTATTGGAGGGCTGGCTGCCCGCCGACCGCTGCGCGGAGATTGAGAAAACGCTCAAGCCGTTTACCTGCGCGATCGAAACGCGCGAGCCGACAGAGGACGAGTACCCGCAGGTGCCGGTGCAGCTCAAAAACAACAAGCTGACGCGGCCGCTCAATATGGTCACGGAGATGTATTCGCTCCCCGCCTACGGCACGCTTGACCCGAACCCGCTGATGGCGCCGTTTTTCATTTTGTTCTACGGCATTATGATGGCGGATATGGGCTACGGCTTACTCATGATGATCGCCTCGGTCATCATCAGCAAAAAATACCGGCCCAAGGGCACGAGCGGCGAGCTGTTCAGCCTGCTCGGCCTCTGCGGCATCAGCACGTTCATCATGGGCGCGCTGACAGGCGGATTTTTCGGCGATTTCCTCACGCAGCTCGTCGCCATCGTCAGCCCCGGCACGGTCTTCGCGCTGCCGAAGCTCTTCGACCCGCTCGACGATCTGACGATGATCCTGATCGGCTCGATGGCGCTCGGCATGGTGCAGATCGTCACCGGCATGGCCATCAGTTTGATCGAAAAGTGCAAGCGGAAAAAGTTCCTCGACGCCTTTTTCGAGGAGATCACGTGGTGGATCGTGTTTATCGGCATCGCGCTTTTGGCGCTCGGCAAGGGTGTGGCGGTGCTGTATGTCGGATGCGCGCTGGTGCTGCTCGGTCCCATCGTGCAGGGCAAGGGCTGGGGCAGGCTCACGGGCGTGTTCGGCTCACTCTATAACCACGTGACGGGCTACTTCGGCGACATTTTGTCCTACACGCGACTGATGGCGCTGATGCTCGCGGGCAGCGTGATTGCGCAGGTGTTCAACATGCTCGCGGCGATGCCGGGGAACGTGATCGCGTTCATCATCATCTCGATGCTCGGCAACGCGATGAACTTCGGGCTCAATCTCCTTGGCTGCTACGTGCACGATCTGAGATTGCAGTGCTTGGAATTTTTCAACAAGTTCTACGTCGACGGCGGAAAGCCCTTCCGCCCCATGACGCTGGACACGGAATATGTCGATTTACAGTAAATTGCAGAAAAAACGGAAAAACCGTAAGGAGGATAAAAAATGGGTATCTTTGAACTGACGACGGGCGGCGCCATCGGTATGCTGGGCGCGGGTCTTGCTGTTTGCCTCGCGGGCGCGGGCAGCGCACGCGGCACGGGTCTTGCCGGCGAGGCCGGCACGGGTCTTCTCTGCGAGGATCCGAGCAAATTCGGTAAAGTGATGATCCTGCAGGTCATCCCCGGCACGCAGGGCCTTTACGGTCTGGTCATCGGCTTCCTCTGCCTGATGCGTATGGGCGTCCTGGACGGCACGTATGTCGATATGTCGCTTCAGGAGGGCCTTCGTTACTTCGCGGCCTGCATGCCCATCGCCATCGGCGGCGGCATTTCGGCAGTTGCGCAGGGCCGCGTCGCCGCGGGATCGATCAACATCTTGGCGCGCCAGCCTGAACACTGGTCGAAGGGCATGGTGCTGTGCATCGTGGTCGAGTTCTACGCGATCCTTTCGCTGCTGGCGTCGATCATGATGCTGCTCAACATCGGCTGACGCGCCCACGGAAAGGCGGAAACGCAATGAACGGAATGGAAAAGATCACCGCGCGCATGAAAGAGGATGCGGCGCGCTCGCTGAGCGAGCTGAATGCGCAGACCGAGCAGGAGCTCCGGCGCATCCGCGAGGAGAGTGCCGCACGCGCGGAAAAAGAGCGCGAGACGGCGGGCGGGCGCGCGCATCTCGCCGCGCAGGAGCGCTATGAGCGCCTCTGCTCCGCGGCGGAGATGGAGACACGCAAGCTGACGCTCAGCGCCAAGCAGAAAGTGCTCGCCGAGACCTACGACCGCGCGCTGGAGATTCTCTGCTCCATGCCGCGCGAGCAGTATCTTTCGCTGTTGGTTCGCCTGCTGAAAGCGGCGGACGGCAAGGGCGACGAGAAAATCGCTCTGAGCGCAAAGGACCGCGATGAGATCGGCGAAACGCTCGTCGAGCAAGCGAACAAGGAGCAGAACGCGCACTATACGCTTGCGGGCGAAGCGGCAGATATCCGCGCGGGCCTCGTGCTTATAAGTAAAGAATGCGACGTGAACTGCTCGTTTGAAACGCTTCTCGCCCTTTCGCGCGAGAAGACCGAGCGCGGCGCGGCAAAGCTCCTCTTCGCGGAATAAGGAGGGGATCGGATGCAGCAGTATCGGGATACGGACTACGCAGCGGTCTCCGCGGCGCTGCATGCGCGCGAGGCGAAGCTCCTGACGCAGGCGATGGCCGAGCGGATGATCGACGCCGCCACGCCGGAAGAGAGCTACAAGACGCTTTTGGAATGCGGCTACGCGCCGCTTGAGCGATGCACGCTCGAAAATGTGGAACACGCGCTCTCGCAGGCGCGCAGGGAGCTCTACCGCGAGGTGAGCGTACTGGCGCCGGACAAGCGCATCATCGAGCTGTTTCAGGTCAAGTACGACTATCACAACGCAAAGCTCGCGCTCAAGAGCAAGCGCGGCGGCGAGGACGTCTCGCACCTTGCGATGGACTGCGGCCGCTTCGACGCGCAGAAGGTGCTCCGCGGCGAAACGAGCGCCGTTTCCGCGGCGATGAGCCGCGCGATGGCGCAGGCGGAGAGCGAAGTGGGCCACAGCGGCGATCTCCGCATGGCGGAGCTGCTGCTCGATCGCGCCTGCTATGAAGAGATGAGCGCGCTCGCAAGCGAGACGGGCTGCGCATTTTTGAAGGACTATGTCGCCTTGCAGATCGACGCGGTCAACCTGCGTACGCTCGTGCGCGCACGGCGCATGGGCTGCGAGGACGATGTGCTTGCTGCGGCGATGCTGCCGGGCGGGCACATTCCGACAGGGCAACTCAAAGGCGCGCGCGGCGATCATTTATCGTCGCTCACACACGGCACGCCGCTTGACAGCGCGGGCGAGCTCGCGGCCAAACTGCTTGGCAGCGGCGGGGGCCTGACGGAATTTGAGCGCGCGTGCGACGATGCGCTCATGTCCTATTTGCAGCGGGCGCGGCGCACGCCGTTCGGCCCAGAGGTCGTGGCGGGCTATCTTGGCGCGAAAGAGGCGGAGTTCACCGCCGTGCGCACCATTTTATCCGGCAAGATCGCGGGCATCGCGGCGGAGGACATCCGCGCGCGGCTGCGCATGAGTTATCTCTAAGGGAGGCGGCAGCATGAATAAGATCGGAGTTATCGGCGGGCGCGACAGCGTTCTGGGCTTCCGCGCCCTCGGGCTCGACACCTGCATCGCGGAAAACGGCGAGCAGGCGAAAGCCGCCCTCCACCGCATGGCGAAGGAGAACTACGCCATCATCTATATCACCGAACACCTCGCCGCGCAGATCCCCGCGGAGATCGAGCGCCGGCGCGAGGATGTTTCGCCCGCCGTCATCCTCATCCCGGGCAGGGAGGGGAGCCTCGGCATCGGCACAGCGGGCGTGCACGCGGCTGCGGAAAAGGCCGTCGGCGCGGACATTTTGTAAAAAAGGAGCAAAAGCCTTATGGGAAAGATCGTTAAGGTCTCCGGCCCGCTGGTCGTGGCGTCGGGACTTTCGGAAGCGAATATGGCGGATGTCGTCCGCGTGGGCGAGCAGCACCTCATCGGCGAAATTCTGACGATGAGCGGCGATTCCGCCGCCATTCAGGTGTATGAAGAGACCTCGGGCCTCGGCCCGGGGGCAGAGGTCGTGACGACCGGCGCGCCGCTGTCTGTTGAGCTCGGCCCCGGTTTGATCGAGAATATTTACGACGGCATCCAGCGCCCGCTGGAGGTCATCCGCCAGAAGACGGGCGGCAACTTCCTGCCGCGCGGCGAGGAGGTCCCCGCGCTCGACCGCGAGAAGAAGTGGGACTTCACCGCTGTCGCCAAGGCGGGAGACCACCTGATCGGCGGCGACGTGCTCGGCACGGTGCAGGAGACGCCGTCGATCCTGCACAAGATCATGATGCCGCCCAAGATGAGCGGCACTGTGAAGGAGATCAAGTCCGGCAGCTTCACTGTGGAGGACGTCGTCGCTGTTATTGAGACCGACAAGGGCGAGACGAAGGAGCTCACGATGATCCAGAAGTGGCCTGTTCGTGTGGGCCGTCCCTACACGAAGAAGTACCCGCCCGTCACGCCGCTCCAGTCCGGCCAGCGCATTGTGGATACGTTCTTTCCCGTAGCCAAGGGCGGCACGGCGGCGATCCCGGGGCCGTTCGGCAGCGGCAAGACCGTCATGCAGCATGCGCTTGCCAAGTGGGCGGACGTGGATCTCGTCGTTTACATCGGCTGCGGCGAGCGCGGCAACGAGATGACCGACGTTCTGCGCGAATTCCCCGAGCTCATCGACCCGCGCACGGGCGAGAGTCTGATGAAGCGCACGGTGCTGATCGCCAACACCTCGGATATGCCGGTCGCGGCGCGCGAAGCGAGCATCTACACCGGTATCACCATCGCCGAATACTTCCGCGACATGGGCTACGCCGTCGCAGTCATCGCGGATTCGACCTCCCGCTGGGCGGAGGCCCTGCGCGAAATGTCGGGCCGTCTCGAGGAGATGCCCGGTGAAGAGGGCTATCCTGCGTACCTGTCCTCGCGCCTCGCGCAGTTCTATGAGCGCGCGGGCGTGGTCGAATGCCTCGGCAGCGACGAGCGGCAGGGCAGCCTGACCGCCGTCGGCGCGGTCTCGCCTCCGGGCGGCGACCTCTCCGAGCCTGTCTCGCAGGCGACGATGCGCATCGTCAAGGTCTTCTGGGCACTGGATTCGTCACTTGCCTACCGACGCCACTTCCCGGCCATCAACTGGCTGAATTCCTATTCGCTCTATCTCGATTCCCTGCGCCCGTGGTACAGCGAGCACCTGGGACACGAATTCCTCGAAAACCGCGAGTGGGCCATGGCGATGCTGCAGGAGGAATCGAACCTCAACGAGATCGTGCAGCTCGTCGGCAAGGATTCGCTCAGCGCGAAGGACCAGATCACGCTTGAGGTCGCGCGTATGATCCGCGAGGACTTTTTGCAGCAGAACTCGTTTGCCGACAACGACGCCTATTCCGAGTACGACCGTCAGGCGCGCATGCTGGCGATGATCCGCCAGTACGACACGCAATGCCTGAGCGCCGCCGAGCGCGGCGGGAATTTAAGCGAGCTCTTCGCCATCCCCGCGCGCGAGAAGATCGGACGCGCCAAGGGCGTGCCCGCCGACCAGTATAAGGACGCCTATGCGAACCTGCTCGTCGAGATGGAAGAGCAGATCGCCGCGATCGCTGAGAAAGGAGAGAAAGAAGAATGATCCGTGAATATAAGACGATCCGCGAAATTTCCGGTCCTCTGATGGTCGTGGACCATGTGCAGGGCGTCACGTATGACGAGCTGGCAGAGATCGTCCTCTCCGACGGCAGCACGCGCCGCTGCAAGGTGCTCGAGGTCAACGGCGACCGCGCGGTCGTGCAGCTGTTTGAAGCGTCGGCGGGCATCAACCTCGCCGATTCGCGCATCCGCTTTTTGGGCCATCCGCTCCAGCTCGCCGTGTCGCGCGACATGCTGGGCCGCGTCTTCAACGGCATGGGTCAGCCCATCGACGGCGGCCCCGAGATCATCGCCGACGAGCACCGCGACATCAACGGCCTTGCGATGAACCCCGCGGCGCGCAACTACCCCAACGAGTTCATCCAGACCGGCATTTCAAGCATCGACGGCCTCAATACCCTTGTCCGCGGACAAAAGCTGCCGATCTTCTCCGGCTCGGGCCTGCCGCACGCGCAGCTGGCCGCGCAGATCGCGCGACAGGCGAAGGTGCTGGACGGCGAGAGCAACTTTGCCGTTGTCTTTGCCGCCATCGGCATCACATTTGAAGAATCTGAGTTCTTCGTCAACGAATTCAAGCGCACCGGCGCCATCGACCGCACGGTGCTGTTCACGAACCTTGCCAACGACCCCGCGGTCGAGCGTATCGCGACGCCGCGCATGGCGCTGACCGCCGCGGAATATCTCGCCTTCGACTGCGGTATGCACGTGCTCGTCATTCTGACGGATATCACGAACTACGCAGAAGCCCTGCGCGAGATCAGCGCGGCGAAAAAGGAGGTCCCCGGCCGCCGCGGCTATCCCGGCTACCTCTACACCGACCTTGCGACGATGTACGAGCGCGCGGGCCGTCAGGTGGGCAAGGACGGCTCGATCACGATGATCCCCATCCTGACGATGCCCGAAGACGACAAGACCCACCCCATCCCCGACCTGACGGGCTATATCACCGAGGGGCAGATCATCCTTTCGCGCGAGCTGTACCGCCGCGGTATCAATCCGCCGGTCGACGTGCTGCCGAGCCTTTCCCGACTCAAGGACAAGGGCATCGGCGCGGGCAAGACGCGCGAGGACCATTCCGGCACGATGAACCAACTCTTCGCGGCCTATGCCACCGGTAAAGAGAACAAGGAGCTCATGTCGATCCTCGGCGAGGCGGCGCTGAGCCCGACTGATTTACTCTACGCCAAGTTTGCCGACGAGTTTGAAAAACGCTATGTCGCGCAGGGCACGGACGAGAACCGCTCCATTGAGCAGACGCTCGACCTCGGATGGGAGCTTTTATCCCTTCTGCCGCGCAGCGAGCTCAAGCGCATCAAACCGGAGTATATCGACAAGTACCTCAAAAAGGAAGAGTAAGGGGGGAGAAAAGTGCCTACGACCACTGTTAATCCCACCCGCATGGAGCTCACGCGCCTCAAGGGGCGGCTGCGCACTGCCCAGCGTGGGCACAAACTTCTCAAGGACAAGCGCGACGAGTTGATGAAGCAGTTCATGGAGGTCGTGCGCGAGGACTTAGCGCTGCGGCAGAAGGTGGAGCAGTCGCTTGCGCGCGCCTACGGCTCGTTCACCGTGGCGAGCGCGCTGATGTCGCCGGAAATGCTTGAGCAGGCGCTATTGTGCCCCAAGCAGAGCGTTTCGCTCGAAACGGGCACGGAGAACGTGATGAGCGTCGAGGTGCCGCGCTATGAGTTCAAGCTCGCGAGCGAGGACGGCGGGAATATTTATCCGTACGGCTTCGCCCAGACGAGCGGCGAGCTCGACGACGCGGTGCGCGAGCTCGGCGACATTCTGCCCGACCTGCTCCGCCTTGCCGAGGTCGAGAAGGCCACGCAGCTGCTCGCCGCCGAGATCGAGCGCACGAGACGGCGCGTCAACGCGCTCGAATACGTCAAAATTCCGCAGATGCAGCAAAACATCAAGTATATCACGATGAAGCTCGATGAAAACGAGCGTGCCAACACGATCCGACTGATGAAGGTCAAGGACATCATCCTGAAAGAGGCCATCGAAGAGCGCCGCGAGACCGACAAGGCCGAGGGCGCAGACGTGTGAATGGCGAAAGCTGTCAAAACACTTGAGCGGAGTAAAGCGAAACCCATCCGTTTTGTATAATTTGTCGGTTGACATTTTCGGTTAAGGATCCTATACTGAGACCAACAAAGTTCCACGAACGGAGAAACAACACAAGATGAAGAGCATTTTCGTTTTTGCATACTATTATTACTTTACTATGGATTCGTAGTAAGGCTAATTTGTGATGCAAAGATGCAAAAAGGCTCTGAAAAGAGATTGCTTGATGCGGCACAGGTTAGACCTGTGCCGCATTTTTTCGTTGTGGCGATATTTCACGGTCAATAAGGAGGAAATTATTATGATCGTCGTACTCAAGCGTGGCGCAGAACAGGACAAGCGCGAGCAGCTTATCAACTGGCTCAAAAATCAGGGCCTTGGCGTGCACATCTCCGAGGGCGAGTACCAGACCGTGCTGGGCCTGATCGGCGACACGGCGCGCGTCGACATGGACCTGATCGAGAGTTTGAGCATCGTCGACTCCGTCAAGCGCGTGACAGAGCCCTTCAAGTGCTGCAACCGCAAGTTCCATCCCGACGACATGATCGTGCAGGTGGGCGACGTCAAGGTCGGCGGCGGAAACTTCTGCATGATCGCGGGCCCGTGCTCGGTCGAATCCGAAGAGCAGATCGTCGCGGTCGCCAAGGCCGTGAAGGCCTCGGGCGCGAACATGCTGCGCGGCGGCGCATTCAAGCCCCGCACTTCTCCTTATGATTTCCAGGGCCTCAAGGCCGAGGGCATCGAGCTGCTGAAGATCGCCCGTCAGGAGACCGGCCTTCCCATCGTCACCGAGATCATGGGCACGAATTACCTGCCGCTCTTTGAGGATGTGGACGTCATTCAGGTCGGCGCGCGCAATATGCAGAACTTCGACCTGCTGCGCGAGCTCGGCAAGCTGAGAAAGCCCATCCTCTTAAAGCGCGGCCTCGCCAGCACGCTCAAGGAGCTTTTAATGAGCGCGGAGTACATCATGGCCGGCGGCAACGAGCAGGTCATCCTCTGCGAGCGCGGCATTCGCACCTACGACGACTACACGAGAAACACACTCGACCTTGCGGCTGTGCCGATGCTCAAGGAGCTCACGCACCTGCCGGTCATCGTCGACCCCAGCCACGCGACCGGCATTGCGCGCCTCGTGCGCCCGATGGCACTGGCTGCTGCCGCCTGCGGCTCTGACGGCCTCATCATCGAGGTGCACAACGACCCCATTCATGCGCTGTGCGACGGCGCGCAATCCCTGCGCCCCGAGCAGTACGATGACCTCGCCAAGGCTGTGCGCCGCGTGAGAAAGGCGGTGGCAGAATGACCGCCGGCATCGTCGGTCTCGGCCTGATTGGCGGCTCGCTCGCCAAGGCATACCACGAGGCGGGCGAGCGTGTGCTCGCCCACGACATCGACCGCGATGTCTTGTCGTTCGCCGTCATCAGCGGCGCGGTGGACGAGGCGCTGACGGACGAGACGATGGCAGAGTGCGATGTCATCCTGCTGGCCGTCCGACCCGCGGCGGCGGTCGAATGGCTCAAAAATCACGCGGCAAAGATCGACAAGCACACGGTCGTCATCGACTGCTGCGGCACCAAGCGCAAGGTATGCGCGGCGTGCTTCCCAATCGCCGAGCAGTACGGCATTACGTACCTTGGCGGTCACCCGATGGCGGGCACGCAGTTCTCGGGCTTCAAGTACGCCAAGGCGAACCTCTTCGTGGGCGCGCCGATGGTGCTCGTGCCGCCGCGCTTTGACGACATTGAATTACTCAGCCATGTGAAAGACCTGCTCTCGCCCGCGGGCTTTGGGAGCTACTCCGTCACAACCGCCGAGCAGCACGACGAGATGATCGCCTTCACCTCGCAGCTGGCGCATGTGGCGTCCAACGCCTACATCAAGAGCCCCACGGCGAAAAAGCACAAGGGCTTTTCCGCCGGCAGCTACAAGGATATGACGCGCGTTGCATGGCTCGCGCCGCACATGTGGGCGGAGCTCTTCATGGAAAACAAGGAATTCCTGCTCAAGGAGATCGACTGCTACATCGAGCACCTGAGCGAATACAAGACCGCCATGGAAAATGACGACGAAGAGACCCTTATCCGACTTCTGGACGAGGGCAAGAAGAGAAAGGAAGAGGTGGACGGCTGATGCGAAGCATCCATATCAAGGCCTCGCGCGAATACGACGTGCTGGTCGAGCGCGGCTTACTCGACCGCGCGGGCGAGCTTCTCCGGGAGGTCAGCGCCCCCGGCATGGCCGCCATCGTGTCGGACGACACGGTCTACGCGCTCTACGGCGAGCGCACGGTCAAGGCGCTTGAAAAGGCGGGCTACCGCGTGCACTCCTTTGTCTTCCCCGCGGGCGAGGGGAGCAAGAACCTCTCGACCTACGCCGATGTGCTGCACTTCCTCGGTGAGCACCGCTTCAGCCGCAGCGACGTGGTCGTTGCGCTCGGCGGCGGCGTGGTGGGCGACCTCGCGGGCTTTGCCGCGGCGACGTATCAGCGCGGCATGGGCTTTGCCCAGATCCCGACGACGCTGCTGGCCGCGGTCGATTCGTCCGTCGGCGGCAAGACCGCCGTCGACCTGCCCACGGGCAAGAATCAGGCGGGCAGCTTCTATCAGCCCTGCATCGTGATCTGCGATCCCAACACGCTCGAAACGCTGCCCGAGGAGCAGTACCGCTGCGGCTGCGCCGAGATCATCAAGTATTCGATGCTCGGCAATGCAGCGTTCTTTGAAGAACTCTGCAAAACGCCCGTGCGTGAGCAGTACGAGCACGTCATCGAGGTCTGCGTGCAGATGAAGCGCGACATCGTCGGCGCGGACGAGTACGACCTCGGCCGCCGCCGCACGCTGAACTTGGGCCACACGTTTGGTCACGCGGTGGAGCAGTGCAGCGATTTTTCTCTTCTGCACGGCGAGGCGGTCGCCATCGGCATGGCGACGGTCACGCGCGCGGCAGTCAAGCGCGGCATTTGCGGCGAAGAGACGCTGGCGCGCCTGTTCGACATTCTGCACCGCTATGGTCTGCCGACTGAGACGGGCTACGAACTCGACAAGCTCTATGAGGCCGAGCTCGTCGACAAGAAGATTTCCGGCGGCAAGATGCACCTCATCGTGCCGGAAAAGATCGGTCAGGTGCGCATGGAGACGATCCCCGTCGAAGCCCTGCGCGACTGGATGCAGGACGGTGGCATCCGATGAAAAGAACCATCATACCCGGCGCGCGCACGGGACGTGTGCGCATCCCGGCATCCAAATCGCAGGCGCACCGGCTGCTGATCTGCGCGGCGCTCGGCGAGGAGAAGACCGAGGTCGTCTGCGACGGCATTTCCGCCGATATCGCGGCCACGGCGAAGTGCCTGAGCGCGCTCGGCGCGAAAATTGAAGAAATGGAGACGGGCTTTCTCGTCTCTCCAATCAAAAAAGTGCCCGAGGGGCGCTGCGACCTCTACTGCGGCGAGAGCGGGTCGACGCTGCGCTTCCTGCTGCCCATCGTCGGCGCGCTCGGCGCGCAGGCGGTATTCCACCGCGAGGGGCGGCTGCCCCAGCGCCCGCTCGCCCCGCTGGATAGCGTTTTAAAAGAGCATGGCATGACGCTCCGCGAGGACGGCGACCTGCTGTATTGCAGTGGACAGCTGATCGGGGGAAACTATACGATCGCAGGCAATGTGTCCTCTCAATATATTTCGGGCCTTCTCATGGCGCTGCCGCTGCTGATCAGAGACAGTCTTCTTATGGTGTCCGGCCCGCTGGAATCCGCGGCTTACGTCGCCATGACGGAGGATGCACTTCAGCTTTCCAAGCTGACCATCCCCAAAATGGGGGCGATGTGGGCGATTCCCGGTCAGCAGAGATGTCATCTGCCGAAGCGCACGGTCGTCGAGGGCGACTGGTCGAACACGGCGTTCTTCCTCTGCATGGGTGCGCTGTCGAAAGAGGGCGTGACCGTCGAGGGGCTGAATTTGCAGTCCTCGCAGGGCGACCGCGGCGTGCTGGACGTTTTGCGCCGGTTCGGCGCGGAAGTCACGGAGCACGGCGACGCCGTGACGGTCAGGCGCGGCGCGCTGCATGGCGTGATGATCGACGCCGCGCCCATCCCCGACCTCATCCCCGTGCTGAGTGTCGTTGCGTCGGTCGCAGAGGGGGAGACGCGAGTCGAAAACGCCTACCGGCTGCGGCTCAAGGAGTCCGACCGCCTCAAGAGCACGGCGAATCTCCTGCGCGCGCTCGGCGGACAAGTCGAAGAGAAAGAAGACGGCCTTGTCATCACGGGTGTTCCCGCGCTGCACGGCGGCGCGGTCGAAACGCAGAACGACCATCGCCTCGCGATGTCTGCCGCCACGGCGGCCTGCGCCGCGACGGGCGAGATCACAGTCGACAACGACGGCTGCGTGGCAAAGTCCTATCCCCGCTTTTGGGAGGATTTTAGCAGCTTGAAAGGAGAAGGTTTATGAGCAGCACCTACGGCGAAAATCTGCATTTGACCATCTTCGGCCAGTCGCATTCCCCTGCCATCGGCGTGACGGTCGAGGGCATCCCCGCGGGCGAGAAAGTTGATCTGGACGAGCTCCAGCGCTTTCTGAATCGCCGTGCGCCGGGCAAAAACGTCTGGTCGACGCCGCGCAAGGAGGCCGACGCGCCGGAGATCCTCTCCGGCCTTGTGAACGGCTATACCTGCGGCGCGCCGCTCACGGCCATCATCCGCAATACGAACACCCGCTCGCAGGATTACGCGAATCTTGCTGTCACGCCGCGCCCCGGTCACGCGGACTACACCGCCGAGGTCAAATACGGCGGCTATCAGGACCGCGCGGGCGGCGGACACTTTTCAGGCCGCTTGACCGCGCCGTTGTGCATCGCGGGCGGTATCTGCCTGCAAATTCTCGCGCGCGAAGGAATCACGCTTGTGAGCCGCATCGCCTCCATTGCGGGCATTACTGACGAAGGAGAGCTGACAGGCTCGCTTGCAGGCAAGGAGTTCCCCGTCGTCAGCGATGCGCGCGGCGAGGAGATGCGCGAAGCCATCGCGGCGGCGCGCGAGGCTGGTGACAGCGTCGGCGGCGTCATCGAATGCGCAATTTTCGGCGCGCCCGCGGGCCTTGGCGATCCGATGTTCGGCGGTATGGAAAATCGCATCGCCTCGGCGGTTTTCGGCATTCCGGCGGTCAAGGGCGTTGAGTTCGGCGCGGGCTTTGGCGTGGCGAGCCTTCGCGGCAGCGAGGATAACGACGCCTTTACGGTCGAAAACGGCAAGATCATCACTGAGACGAACCATTGCGGCGGCATTCTTGGCGGTATCTCGAACGGCATGCCCATCGTGTTCCGCGCGGCGTTCAAGCCGACGCCATCCATTGCGCGCGAGCAGCAGAGCGTCAATTTGCAGACGATGGTGCCGGAGAAGATGGCCGTCACGGGCCGCCACGACCCGTGCATCGTGCCGCGCGCCGTGCCCTGTGTGGAGGCGGCGGCCGCCATCGCGGTCTATGATGCGTATCTATCGCGCAAAAAGGAAATGAGGTAAGGGAACATGGACTTAAACGACTATCGAAAAGAGATCGACAGCATCGACGATCAGCTCATCGCGCTCTTTGCCCAGCGCATGGAGACCGCTGAAAAGATCGCGGAATATAAAAAGGCCAACGGCCTGCGCGTGCTCGATGCGCGCCGCGAGAAGGAGAAAATGCGCGAGATTCTGGACAAAACGCCGGACGACCTGCGCGAATACGTCTCCTCGCTCTACTCCCTCATTTTCGAGCTGAGCCGCAGCCGCCAGAGCTGTCTTCTCGGCACGAAGGGTGATCTGCCCGCGAAAATTGCCGAGGCCATCGAAAAGACGCCGCAGCTCTTTCCCGAGGACGCCGCCGTCGCCTGTCAGGGCGTGGAGGGCGCGTATTCCGAGCAGGCGTGCGAGCGGCTGTTCAAGCGCCCGAGCACGTTCTTTTTCAGTTCCTTCGAGGCGGTGTTCTCCGCCATTGAAAAGGGCCTCTGCCGCTACGGCGTGCTGCCGCTGGAAAACAGCACGGCGGGCAGCGTGAACGCGGTCTACGACTTGATGACGCAGCACAACTTCCGCATCGTGCGCTCGGTGCGCATCAAGGTTGACCATAATCTTCTCGCCAATCCCGGTGCGAAGCTCGAAAACATCCGTGAGATCTACTCACATGAACAGGCCATCAGCCAGTGCGCACACTTTTTACAGGGGCTTCCCAATGTGAAGGTCATCCGCTGCGAAAATACCGCGGTGGCGGCGCGCATGGTGGCTGAGTCCGGCCGCGACGATGTGGCGGCGCTGTCGTCCCGCGCATGCAGAGAGCTCTACGGCCTTGACTGCCTCGCCGCCTCTGTGCAGGATCAGGGCAATAACTTCACGCGCTTCATCTGCATTGCGAAAAACCTCGAAATTTACCCCGGTGCAGACCGCACGAGCCTGATGATGGTGCTGCCGCACCACCCCGGTTCGCTCTACAAGGTGCTCTCGCGTTTCAACGCGCTCGGCGTCAACATGAACAAGCTCGAGAGCCGCCCGATGCCGGACCGCAACTTCGAGTTCATGTTTTACTTCGACCTTGAAACCTCGGTCTATGCCCCGCAGTTCACCCAGCTCATGGGCGAGCTGCCCGAGCTGTGCGAGGAGTTCACGTATCTTGGCTCTTACAGTGAGGTGGTTTGAATGAAGCGCTGCGGATTACTCGGTGAAAAGCTCGGCCACAGCTATTCGCCCGCTATCCACGCGGAGCTGGCGGACTATGAATACCGGCTCTATGAGGTCGCGCCCGAAAAGCTCGGCGAATTTCTGACGGGCGGCGGCTTTGACGGCATGAACGTCACCATTCCCTATAAAAAGGCCGTCATCCCGTACTGCGCAGAGCTTTCACCCATTGCGCAAAAACTCCAGAGTGTGAACGTGCTGGTCAGGCGCGAGGACGGCACGCTGTACGGCGACAACGCCGATGCCTACGGCTTTGCCGGTATGGTCAGGGCGAGCGGCATTCAGATCGATGGCAAAAAGACGCTCGTGCTCGGCTCCGGCGGCGCCTCCTCGACGGTCTGTGCCGTGCTCGAGGAGATGGGCGCGCGCAGCGTGACCATCATCTCCCGCAAGGGGGAGGACAACTACAACAATCTGGATCGTCACGCGGACGCGGAGGTCATCGTGAACACCACGCCCGTCGGCATGTACCCGAACTGCGGCGTGTCGCCCGTCGACCTGTCGCTCTTCCCGAAGCTCGAGGGTGTGCTCGATATCGTCTACAACCCCGCGCGTACAGCGTTTGTCTTGCAGGCGGAAAGGCTCGGCATTCCTTATATGAGCGGGCTCTACATGCTCGTCGCGCAGGCTAAGCGCACGGCGGAGGTCTTTGAAAACCGCGACATCCCCGACAGCGAGACCGAGCGCATCTGGAAAAAGCTGAGCCTTGAGATGCAGAACATCGTGCTCGTCGGCATGCCCGGCAGCGGCAAGAGCACCGTTGCCGCGCGCCTTGCTGAGAAGCTTGACCGCATCGCGCTTGACAGCGACGCCGAGATCGAAGAGAAAAACGGTATGAGCTGTGCCCAGCTCATCGAAAAGCACGGCGAGGCGGAATTCCGAAAGCTCGAGAGCGAGGCCATTGCCGAACTCGGCAAGCGCTCGGGCGCAGTCATCGCCACAGGCGGCGGCTGTGTGACGCGGGAGGAGAACTATGACCTTCTGCACCAGAACGGCATTATCTTCTGGCTGGAGCGCGATGTCAGTAAGCTGCCGCGCGAGGGGAGACCTCTTTCCGCGGGCGACCTTGCGGCGATGTACGACAGGCGCAAGGCCTGCTACGAAAGATTTGCCGACCACATCGTCGACAACAACGGCACAGTGGAAGATACCGTGCAGGCAATTTTGGATTGCCTGAAATAAAGGACAAAACTGCCCGCCGCAATTTTGCGGCGGGCAGTTTTTGCGCGATGGCGGCAGCTACGGCAGGGGATGGCGAGATCGCTGTGCGAGCGCTTCATCATAGCATCTCGCGCAGCTCCGCCAGTCGATCACCTGCACACGCAGGGCGAGGGACTCCTCGCTGCACGGCACCACCGGCGCGGTCAGGTCGAGCAGCACTGCGCCGAACGAGATGTCGGGGTCCTTCGTGCCGGTGAGCCGGAGTGAGCCGTCCGCCATCAGCGAGAGCAGGACGCGACCGCCGCAGCCGCGGCGCAGCGCATGTGTGAGCACGCGCTCAAAGTCCTCCCGCTCGCCGAAATCGCGCAAAATCGCGGCCTCAAATGTATTCAAAACAGACCACCTCGCCACAAGGTATGCAAAAAGTCCATCAGACAGCACAAAAAAGCGGAAAGTCCTGTGACTTTCCGCTTTTCATTTCAATTTGGACTAACTTAGATGTGGACGACCTTCAGCTCGCTCGCCTCGAAGAGACCGAGGCGCTTGCCGACGTTGACATATACCTGCGGGTCGCCGCTCGTGCAGATGACGAATTTGCCCTTTTTCTGCGGGTTGAGCGCGTTCTGCTCGGTGAGGTATGCCTTGACGGCGTTTGCCTGCTCGAGCGCGGGGTTGATGAGGTGCATTTCGGGATAGCACTCGTGGAAGTTCTCTTCCACGATGGGATAGTGCGTGCAGCCGAGGATCAGGTTTTCGACCTTTTCGCGCGCGAGAATGTTGTCGACCTGCGTACGGATCTCGGTGTTAATGTCGTGCTGGTTGAAGTCGCCGCGGTCAACGAGTGCCGCGAGCAGGGGAGAGCCCTTGCCGACGACCTTGCACTCGGGATCACCCTCATGGATGAGCTCGGCGTACTTGCCGGAGGCAACAGTGAACTCCGTCGCGATGAGGCCGACGCTCTTGAGATGCTCGCGCAGGACGTATTTGGCAGCTTCTTCCACGATGCTGACGATCTTGTAGTCGAAGCAGGGGCGCAGGCGGTCGGCCATGGTGGAGATGGTGTTGCAGGCGATGGCAGTGCACTTGACACCGTTGTCGCCGAGGAACTGGAGCATGTGGCTGCTCAACTCGAAAATCTGGTCAGAGGTCTTGTTGCCGTAGGGGCAGTTGGCACTGTCGCCAAAATAGATGATATCTTCGCCGGGGAGAATGCGCTGTAATTCGCGCACGACGGTGAGACCGCCGATGCCGCTGTCCATCACGCCGATGGGGTTGCCTGCGTTTAACATGGTTGAAAGCCTCCTTTTTTTGTCTATAAATATTGTACCACGCGCACACAAAAATGCAAGGGATAAATCATTTTTGCTGTTTGTAACAAATCTTGGGAAAAGGATTGCAATTTTGCCCTCACCTGATAAAATAGTATCTGGTGAGAGTTAGGTATTTTACAGCCCGAAACCTGCGCCGCGCGGCGGCATAATACAGAAGAAGAGGCTTGAAACGCTTATGACGATTTTCAACTTGATCACCCTCTTTGGCGGTCTGGCGCTGTTCCTGTACGGCATGCGCCTGATGGGCGACGGACTGAAAAAAGGTTCGTCCGATGCCTTCAAGCGCGCGATGGAAAAGGTGACGAACAATCCGCTCGTCGGCTTTCTGCTGGGCCTTGTGGTCACGGCGGTCATCCAGAGCTCTACGGCGACGATCGTGCTGACGTCGGGCCTTGTCGGCGCGGGCGTGATGTCGCTGCACCAGTCGATCGGCGTTATTCTGGGCGCGAATGTCGGTACGACGATCACGGGCCAGATTATCCGCCTTCTCGACGTGAACGCATCGGAGACATCGCTGCTCAATTTCTTCAAGCCCTCGACGCTCGCGCCCCTTGCGGCGATTATCGGCATTCTGTTTCTAATGGCGGTCAAGACCCGCCAGTCCGATACCATCGGCTCGACCGCGATGGGCTTCGGCATCCTCTTCACCGGCCTTCTCAGCATGACCGCGGCGGTGAGCCCGCTGTCGGAATCTGAGACGTTTGCCAACATGTTCTACCAGCTCTCGGGAAAGCCGGTGTTCGGATTCCTGCTCGGCGCGGGCGTTGCGTTCCTGCTGCAGAGTTCGTCGGCGACCATCGGTATATTACAGGCCATTGCTACGACCGGCGCGCTGACGTTCTCGTCGGTTTACGCCATCATCATCGGCGTCAACATCGGCGACTGTGTGACGACGGCCATCGTCTGCTCCATCGGCTCGAAGGCCGATGCCAAGCGCACGGGCGTGATCCATATCCTCTTCAACATCGCCGGTTCGATCCTCGTGATCGTGGGGCTGATGCTGCTACACTCGTTCGGTGTGCTCGATGCCCTGTGGGACGAGGCGCTTTCCTCCGGCGGCATCGCGAATGTGCACACGGTGTTCCGTCTTGTTTCGGCCATCGTGCTGCTGCCGGTGTGCGGCCAGTTTGAAAAGCTCTCGCGCAAGCTCGTCAAGGACGATGTGCGCCTTGGCGAAAATGTCGACCACGAGCTTTCGCTGCTCGATGAAAAGTTCTTCACCTCTCCCGCCATCGCGCTCTTGGGCGCGGGTGAGGCCATCACCACCATGGCGCGCCTTGCGCGCACAGGCGTGATGAGCGCGATGGGCGTGCTCGAGCAGTACGACGCCCACACGATCGAGGTCATCAACGAGAACGAGGAGCACATCGACAAGCTCGCTGACCATGTGGACAACTACCTCATCCGCCTGTCGCCGCACATGCCGAGCGGACACGGAAGCGACATGCTCAACTACTATATCCAGTGCTTCGGCGAGTTTGAGCGTATCGGCGACCACGCCGTGAACCTGACGGAAAATGCGCAGGAGTTCCTTGACCGCAGCGCGAGCCTGTCGCCCACGGCACATCAGGAGCTCATGGTGCTACGCGAGGTGCTCGGCGAGATTTTAGATTACACCTACAAGGCCTTTGCCGCCACGGACTACGAGGCCGCGCGCCACATCGAGCCGGTCGAGGAGGTCGTGGACGACCTCGTCGCCACGCTGCGCGCCAATCACATCCGCCGCGTGCGCGACGGGCAGTGCACGGTGTACGCGGGCCTCACGTTCCTTGATATTCTCGTCAATGTGGAGCGCATCGCCGACCAGTGCTCAAATGTCGGCGTCTTTACGCTCTCGATGTTCGATGAGCACATCATGAACAACCACCACGACTATATTCAGGCGCTGCACCAGGGCAAAGACCCGGTCTTCAACCGCGCCTATCAGGAGGCGCACGACAAGTATTTCGGCGAGCTCAAGCGCATCGAGCGCAGCAAGTGAGCCGCGCCGGATATGCGCGCCCCTGATTTAATGGGAAATAACGATCAATGCGACTTTTGTGCGCCGCGGCTTGCGTTTGCCGCGGCGCTTTGCTATAATGCAGTGCATAATAGCAGCGTGATTCTCTGCAAAGGAGCATGAAAATATGAAAGCGATTCTTGATGAAATGCTCGCGGCCCTTTCGCGCGGCGAGCGTGTGGTGCTGAGCAGCATTCTGGCATCCTCGGGCTCTGTGCCGCGCGGCGCGGGGGCGAAGATGGCCGTCTTTGAAGATGGCCGCGTGCTCGGCACGATCGGTGGCGGCGCGGTGGAGCGGCTGAGCATCCAGCGCGCGCAGGACGCGCTCAAAAACGGCGGCAGCAACGAGCTCAAGTCCTACAACCTGCACCCGAGTGAAGTGGCCAGCACGGGCATGATCTGCGGCGGCGCGGTGACGGTCTACTTCCAGTTTTTCGCGCCCGAGCAGGCGGCGGATATCGCGGTGCTCAAGCGCTGGCGCGAAATGCTCGACAAAGATGTCGACCTATGGCTGCTGCTGTCTCTTGACGGCGACGGCGTGAACGAATTCCACGTCGTCACGCGCGAGGAGATTCCGCAGGACAAGGCGGACTATTTTTCTGCCAAGGCCGTGTGGAAGAACGGCATTTATGTCGAGCCGCTGTGCCACGCGGGCAGCGTGTATATCTTCGGCGGCGGCCATGTGGGCCGCGCGCTTGTGCCGGTGCTGGCGACGGTGGGCTTCCGCGTGGTGATGTACGACAACCGCGAGGAGCTTGCGAAGAAAGAGCACTATCCCATGGCGAGCGAGGTCATCTGCGGCAGCTTTTCCGACATTTCCGGCAAGGTGGCGCTCACGGCGAACGACTATGCCGTCGTGATGACGCCGGGCCATCAGGCAGACTATGAGATCCTCTCCCAGGTGCTTAAGAGCAGCGCGACCTATATCGGCTGCATCGGCAGCCGCACGAAGGTCGCCAAGACGCGCGAGCGCCTCAAGGGTGACGGCTATACCGAAGAGGACATCGCGCGCGTCCACGCGCCCATCGGCCTTCCGATCCTGGCCGAGACGCCGGAGGAGATCGCCATCAGCATCGCGGCGGAGATGATCGAGCACCGCGCGCGCCTCGCCGGACAGCGGCACTGAGGGCGCTCACATGCAGATCGCACCGCTTTTGCACGTCGGCCGCGGCGTGACGGCCATCATCGGCGGCGGCGGAAAGACGACGCTGATGGAAACGCTCGCCGGGGAGCTTTCGAAAAAGGGTAAGGTCATTATCACGACCACAACGCACATCTGCCGTCCGAAGCAGTATGAAACGCTGCTGGATGCGGACGAGGCCGCCGTTTCGGCGGCATTGGAGCGGTCGGGCATCGTCTGTGTTGCCTCGCAGGCGGAGAGCGGCAAGCTCTGCGCGCCGCGGCTCTCAATGGGCACGCTGGTGCAGCTTGCGGATTTTGTGCTTGTCGAGGCGGACGGTGCCAAGCACCTGCCGCTCAAGGCGCACGCTTCCCATGAGCCGGTGATCCCGGAGGAGGCGCAGCGTGTCATCATGGTCATCGGCATCGACGGCGTCGGCAAAACCATCCGCGAGACCTGCCACCGCAGCGCGCTCTACGCGCAGCTCGCGGGCGTGGATGAGGAGACGGTCGTCACGCCGCAGCTTGCCGCGCGCGTCGTCAACGCCGAGGGTTACGGCGACCGCGTTTATATCAACAAGGTGGAGTCTGCCGCCGATTATGAAGCGGCGCAGGCCATGGCAAATGAATTTTCCTGCCCGGTCATCGCGGGCAGTCTGCATCAGGGGGTATATGTATGCTTGCATTGATTCGCGGCGCGGGAGACATCGCGAGCGGCGCGGCCATGAGATTGTGGCGCTGCGGGATCGACGTGGTGATGACCGACCTCGCCCGCCCGACGGCCATCCGCCGCACGGTGGCGTTTTCCGATGCCATCGTCCACGGGGAAACGACGGTCGAGGGTCTGCGCGCCGTGCGCGCGGAGAACGCCGCGGAGGCGAAGAAGCTGCTGCGCGAGGGTGTGCTGCCTGTTTTAGCTGACCCTGAGTGCGCCTGCCGCGAGGAGCTCGCGCCCGACGCGCTCGTGGACGCGATTCTTGCCAAGCGCAATCTCGGCACGAAGATCGACGACGCGCCGATCGTCGTGGGCGTCGGCCCCGGCTTCACGGCGGGGGAGAACTGCCACGCGGTCGTCGAGACGATGCGCGGCCACACGCTCGGGCGCGTCATCTACTCCGGCAGCGCGCTGCCGAATACGAACATTCCGGGCTTCATCGGCGGCTTTGCGGGCGAGCGCGTGCTGCGCGCGCCGTGCGACGGCATTTTCACTGCCGTTCACCGCATCGGCGACACGGTCGAGGAGGGCGAGACCATCGGTTTTGTCGAGGGTCAGCCGATGAAGTGCACCATCAGCGGTGTGCTGCGCGGCGTGCTGGACGATGGCGTGTCCGTTAAGAAGGGGATGAAGTCCGGCGATGTCGACCCGCGCTGCAAGCCGGAATACTGCACGACGATCTCGGACAAGGCCCTCGCCGTCGGCGGGGGAGTGGTCGAAGCGGTGCTGTATTTGAGCGCGAAACAACAGGGCAGACGTTGATATGCCCTGCACTGCGCGGGAGATGTCCCATTGGCATGGGACTGCGCGGGGCAAAGGGGGCCTTCTCTCACGTGAGAGAAGGCCCCCTTTGAATCCCCCAAGAGAACGGCAGGGGCGTTTCGATCTCGCCCCTGCACCCCTAACGACCAAAAGAGAGGGGCCTTGCCCCTCCTTTTTGGATTATCCACCCCGCTGTTGCTTCTGACGGCGCGGCATTGCTGCGCTCGCCGCTTAGGGGTACTGCTTTTTTAGCCTTTTGCTGGGTCGGCACTGCTGTAGTCATTGCTGATGGGCTCATCGGAAATGATGTCGTGTGAAAGGACTTGGTCTTCTGCGTCCAACAGGGCTTTTTTCAGGACTTCACGGGCAAGAATGCCTTTACCTTCGTCGTAAAGGTCGATGGCTTCGCTCATACTGCGTACCATCAAGTGGTATAGCGTTTTATAAGTCGTCATCTTATCAGCTCTACACAATTATAGGTCAATATCACCCTATTATCAATAGGCCAATTTGCCATAATTTTGTTGGGGTGATTAGATGACTCGTATGAAAGAACTGCGCAAAAAGAAAGGCTTCTCACAGGTTAGAATGCAGATGCTGACGGGAATTGACCAGAGCGATTATTCAAAAATCGAGACCGGCAAACGAAATATGAGCTTTGAACAGTGCCGCCGCATCGCCCTTGCCTTGGAAACCAGCATGGACTATCTCGCCGGCTTGACCGACCAGGACACCCCCTATCCCAGAACAAAGTAAAACGACCGCTGACGCGGTCGTTTTTTCTATTAGAAGCGCGGCGAGCGAAGCAATGCCGCCTCGGTACGCACTGCTGAAACGGAATTATCCAAAGTAGACGTAGTTCTTACCGGAAGTGCCATGGGGAGGATAATCCAAAAAGGAGGGGCGAGGCCCCTCCCTTTTGGTCGTTAGGGGGTGCAGGGGGCGAAATCGAAACGCCCCCTGCCTTTCTCTTGGGGGATTCAAAGGGGGAGGTTCTCTT
>NZ_JPJG01000050.1 GCF_000765235.1 Oscillibacter sp. ER4
TAACTCAATTTCTCTTCCTGCATGGTTTCCACGACCAGTTTTTTGAATTCCGGCGTATATCGTTTGTTTGGTACTCCTTTTGGCATAGCAAAACACCCCACTTGTTAAATAGTATATCATACTGTCTAACAAATGGGGTGCAGTTCACCTGCGCGGCGCAGGGGGAATTTCCTGCTGTTTACAGCATCGAGATCTGTTCCTTCTCCGAGGAACCAACCGCCTCTGGACTCCCGAATTGAGAGACAAATACTTCCTCGGAAAGAATAGGAACCCCCAGTTCCTTTGCCTTTTTCGTCTTCGACGAATTCGATTCCCCGTCGTTGCTGACGAGGTACGTTGTCTTCCCCGAGACGCTGCCGGTCACGGCGCCGCCTTGCTGTTCGACGTAGGCTTTGAACGCGCTGCGGTTTTTGAAGAGGTGCACATCGCCCGTGATGACGAAACTCAGACCTTTGCAGGTTCCGTCGGCCTCCTGCTTGGGGGCGACGTCCTCCAGTGTGAGCTCTGCCAGCAGGAGGTCGAAGAGGTTTTTGTTTTCATCGTCAGCAAACCAGTTCAGGAGCGCGTTTGAACGCTCGACGCCGATGCCGTCCACGTCCTCGAAGCCCTCGCCGCTCTCGATGCGTGATAAAAAGCCCTTCGTGCCGAGCGCTGCGATGAGCTTCTTGCCCGCGTCCGCGCCGATGTTTGGGATGCAGAGGGCGAAGATCAGGTGGATGGGGTCGACTTTGCGGCTCTTTTCGATGGCCGCCAACAGGTTCGCGCAGGACTTTTCGCCAAAGCCTTCGAGCTTTACGATCTCGTCCGCATGCGCGTCCAGATGATAGAGGTCGGCAAAATCGCGCAGATAGCCGCGGTTGACGAACTCGTGCAGCGTTTGCACGGAGAGGCCGTCGATATCAAGCCCGCCCTTGCTCGCAAAGCGGACAAAGCGCTTCAAGTGCTTGGCGGGACAGTTCGGATCGGTGCAGCGCAGCGTCTTCACGCCGCTTACCGGGCTGATACGCACCTCGGTCGCCGCGCCGCAGACGGGACAGGCCGTCGGGACTTCATAGCTGCCCTCGGCCCTGACGACCGCGATGCACTTCGGGATGATCTTGTTGGCCTTGATGATGCGAAGCTCGGTCTTGCGGTCCTTGCCGATGCCGAGGCGCTCGAGCTCGCTGATGTTGCAGAGGCTTGCGCGCGTGACAGTCGTGCCCTCGAGCTGCACAGGGTCAAAGACCGCGACCGGCGTGATGGTCGAGGCCGCGCACGACCATTCGATGTGATCGAGCACCGTGTCGGCGGAAACGTCCGCCCACTTGTAGGCAAGACCCGCGCGCGTCGCGTGATGGCCCGTCACGCTGCCGGTCGCTGCGTAGTCCGTGTCGTCGTAGGTGATGACAAGGCCGTCGACTGGAATGCCCATCTCGCCGGAGTCGACCTTTTTCGTCCAGCGCGCGATGGCGTCGGGCAGGTCCTTCGCGCTCGTGCGCTCGCGCTCGACAGTTGTAAAGCCCATTTGGTCAAGATAGTCCATCCGCGTGCCCCAGGAGCGGATCACTTCATCCGTGTGGACGAGCGTGAACGGTGTGAATGTCACGTTTCGTTCTTTCACCTTGTCGAGATTCGTCTTGTCGAGCGCCAGCGTGCCGGCGGCGAGGTTGCGGGGGTTTGCGTAGCGGTCGTCCGCGTCCTCGAGCGTGTCGTTGATGGCCTCGAAATCTGCGTAGGAGATGGTCGCCTCGCCGCGCACGACGAGGTGGCCCTTGTCACTGATTTTCGCGGGAATGCCGCGGATGGCGGAGGCCATATAGGTGATGTTCGTACCGACGGTGCCGTTGCCGCGCGTTAAAACGCGCGTGAGCGCGCCGCCGTCATACGTCGCCACAAGCGTCGAGCCGTCGAGCTTCCACGAGAGCCAAATGTCGCGCTCGCCCGCCCAGTCCTGCAATTCCTCGACCTTTTTCGTCTTGGCGAGCGAGAGCGCGGGGTACTCGTGCGCTTCCTTCTCCCCCTCGCCGTCCATTTCGTTTCCGGAATGGCTCGTCACCTGCGTGGGACTGTCGGGCCGGACATAGCCGGTTGCTTTTTCCAGAGCGGTCAGCTCGTCGAACAGAGCGTCCCACTCGTAGTTCGTCATCTGCTCCTCCTGCCCGCCGTAGTAAGCGTCGGAGGCGGCATTCAGCCGTGTTACGATCTCGTCGATCCGGATATTTTTGTCCATAGTGCGTTCCCTCTCTCCGGCGGTGCGCAAAAGGCATTCAGCCGTTGTTCATGATGTAATCTTCCGCGTTCTGCTCCATGTCCTCGCCATTGCTGAAATAGGTGTAATTGTCCGGCACGGAGCCGACGATAACGGTCTCCGCCACGGAATAGGTGTTGCTGAATTTTGTCGTTGTGGAAAAGCCCGGCAGCAGGATACTGACGTAGACGTCCACCACAAGATAAATTTGGTGCTTCGTCTGGTTGATGCCCGCCGACGTGAACGCATTTTCAAAATGCGCGCTCGACGAGCCGACCGACTGCATCCGCACGCGGATCAGCGGCCCGCGCCCCGCCAAAAACGGCGAGCCGAGCAGCGTGCCGACCGGCACGGAGAGTTCCTTCGTCGTCACCTCGGAGAGCTTTTCGAGTACCTCGTCGATGATGGCGGACTGCAAACGGTTGAACTCCGCCATGTTGCTCTTGACCGCCGTGATCTTTCCCTCGTTGTCCTTTTCAAAGGAAATGAGCTGGTCGTAGTCCACGCCGCCGCTGTAGATCGTCTCGTTCACGGCGGCGGTCACGATGCCGTTGACCGTATTTGACACGCGCGCCGTTGCGAGCGACGTGAGCACGGGTTTTAGGTGCGTCATTGCCACGATGGCGAGCGCCAGCAGCGCCGCGAGCAAAAACAGCACAAGCAGCAGCGCCCGCTTCTTTCCTGAAAGTCTCCTGTGTCTCCATTTCGGCACAGAGCCTCACCCCGATTCCAGTGAAGCCTATGCCGCGCGGGCTTTTCCCTATTCGCCCAGCGCCATGACGAGCTTCTTGAACGCCTTGCCGCGCTCCATGAAGTTCGCGAACTGGTCGAACGCCGCGCATGCGGGCGAAAGCGTCACGATGTCGCCGCGCACTGCGCGCTCGTAGGCGGTCTTCACGCAGTCCTCCAGACTCTCGCAGCGCACGATCTCGGGGCTGCCGTGATAGCCCGGGCACTCGCGCACGGCCTTTTCGATGGCGTCTGCTGTCGCGCCGCACAAAATAAGCAGCTTGACGTGCTTTACCACCTCGGGTGCAAGGGGTGCAAAGGGAATATGCTTGTCATATCCGCCCGCGAGCAGAATGACCTTTTCGTTGAACGCGTTGAGCCCCGCGATGGTACGCGTCGGGCTCGACGCGATGGAATCGTTGTACCACTGCACGCCGCGGATCGTCCGCACCGGCTCGATGCGGTGCTCGACGCCGACAAAGGTACGCGCAGTCTCGCGCATGACCTCGTAGGGCACCAAACCGTCGAGCGCCGTCACGGCGGCGAGGTAGTTTTCGACATTGTGCATCCCCGGCAGACGGATGTCAGAGATCTGCATGACCGCTTCCTCGCATCCGTCATGGCGCAGGACGATGGTATCTCCGCGAAGGAATGCGCCGTCCGCGACCTCTTCGCGGCGGCTGAAGAGCCGCATCCGCGCGGATACCTTTTCCGAAAGAGAGCGCGTGATGTCGTTGTCTTCGTTGAAAATAGCGATGTCGCCCTCGTGCTGATGGAGATAGATATTCTCCTTCGCCGCGATGTACTCGTCCATATCCTTGTGCACATCCAGATGGTTCGGCGCAAGGTTCGTCATCACCGCGATGTGCGGCGAGCTCTTCATATCAAGCAGCTGGAACGACGAGAGCTCGACGACCGCGAAGTCTTCAGGCTGCATCTTCTCCGCGTCGCACAGCAGCGGGTGGCCGATGTTGCCGCCGAGATACACGGTCTTCCCCGCCGCGCGCAGCATTTCGGCGATGATGCTCGTCGTGGTGGTCTTGCCGTCGCTGCCCGTCACACCGATGATCGTACATGGGCAGACCTCGAAAAAGATCTCCATTTCCGACGTCACGATGCTGCCGCGCGCTTTCGCCTCGAGCAGCGCCGGAACGTCCGGCCGCATGCCCGGCGTGCGAAAGACAACGTCCGCGCGCAGATCGTCAAGATACGCCTCGCCCAGATGCAGCTGCGCGCCCAGTGCTTCCAGCTGCGGCGCACGCTCGCCAAGCGCCTCGCGGCTCTTTTTGTCGCAGGCGATGACCTGCACACCGTTTCGGCACAAAAGCTCGATGAGCGGCGTGTTGCTCACGCCGATGCCGAGCACTGCCGCTGTTTTTCCCCGCAGGGGGGATAGATATTCCTGTATCGTCATAGACGTTCATCCTTTCGTCTGCATATACAAATTCATTATATAGTATAGCGCAGGAACGGCAAAATAGCAATGCATTTTCCGTTGACAAGCCCCGCGCCATGGGCTAAAATAGTTGTGCGAGTATGACAGACAGTCGCGCGGCGAAGCCGAAAGGCTCGTTGTGAGGAAAGTCCGGGCTCCACAGGGCAAGGATAACGGGTAACGCCCGCCCAGAGCGATCTGAGGAAAAGTGCAACAGAAATAGACCGCCCGAGGTATGCAAGTATCTCAGGTAAGGATGGAAAGGTGCGGTAAGAGCGCACCCGTCGGCTCGAGAGTGTCCGATGCTGTAAACTCTATCCGGAGCAACACCGGTATGGGAGCAATAGGTTGGCCCGACCGCTCCCGGGGTGGCTGGAGTACCGCGGCAACGCGGCGCGTAGATAGATGACTGTCAAATACAGAACCCGGCTTACAGTCATGCTCGTGCAAAATATGAGAGGGACGGCGGAAATCGCCGTCCCTCTCGTTTTTTCTTTTCTGACATAAACTGTCCAAAATGCAGAAAAAGCGGCGGGAGCTACCGCCGCTTTTCTTTTTTATGAATCAAACTTCCTTCTTGCCGATGCGGATGAGACGCACGACCACAGGGCTCAGCACCACGTTGAAGAGGAGCTCGAAGATAAAGTTCGCGCCGACAAGGCCAACGATCATATACTGGCCGACATTCGCGCCAAAACCCATCGCATCCGCCCAGCCGCCGATGGTCTCCATAAAGAAGAGCAGGCAGCCGATCAGGAACACGCCGGTATTGACCACCGGGCAGACCACAGCAGCCACCGCCACGGCAAGCGTGCGGTTCTTGTTCTCAAGCGCCTTGTAGACAAGGCCGGAGAGAAGGCCCGCCAGCGTGCCCTTGACGAGCACCGTCAGGATCGTGCCGAGCGCGTTGACGCCGAGGAACGCCGCCGCGTCGCCGCTGAGCAGCACGACCACGCCGAACACAAAGCCGAGCCACGCGCCAGCGCCCGCGCCGTAGAGCGCCGCACCGATAACGACCGGCACCAGCACCAGCGAAATGCTGAACGTGCCAAACCGGATAAAGCTGCCCATCAGCTGCAGAACGATCACAATAGCGGTGAACAGACCGAGACCAACGATCTTCTGCGTGTTGTTGTTCTTACTCATATGTTTCTCCTTTCACCCGGCCGTCCGTGCAAGGGGGGCTATACAGGTGTTACAGCAGGAGCGCGCCGCGGAAAAAGCTCCTCCTCACAGCGCACCTTGTTTTTCTGCCGAAACTGGACGTCCGACGTGCCGAGATATAATACCAAACAACGGTGACAATTTCAAGTGGAATATTTATATATTTTTATAGGATATCCATATAAGTCAGGCGGCAAAAAAGAGCTTGAGAATATCTTCTCAAGCTCTTTTGATCAATGTAATCGTATGTCACAACAGAAGCCGCCGTGTACGCCGCAGCAGGACAAAGATATGTCACAACTGCGCACTCTTTCCTGCTGAAAAAGTCAGCATTTGCAAGGGGTTTAGTCCTGGTCCCAGTTGTGGTAGGTGTTCTGGACATCCTCGTTGTCGTCGAGCATGTCGAGCAGCTTTTCCATGTTCTTGATGTCCTCGTCGCTCTCGAGCTTCACGTAGGTCTGCGGGACAAGGCTGATGTCCGCGCTGACGAAGGCGTAGTTCTTCTCCTCGAGGGCCTTGACAACGTCGTTGAACGCGTCGGGGTCGGTCGTGATCTCGAAGACGTTATCCTCGGCGTTGAAATCGTCGGCACCGGCGTCGAGCGCATCCATCATGACGGCATCCTCGTCGTAGTCGCCGTCCTCGTTGTCGATGATGATGACGCCCTTGCGGTCGAACGACCAGCTGACGCAGCCCTGCGCGCCCATGCCCTTGCCGTACTTATCGAAGTAATGGCGGACCTCCGGTGCGGTGCGCTGGCGGTTGTCGGTCAGTGCCTCGACGATGACGGCCACGCCGCCGGGGCCGTAGCCCTCGTAGGTGACGGACTCGTAGTTGTCGGTGTTGCCCGAGCCGAGCGCCTTGTCGATGGTGCGCTTGATGTTGTCGTTGGGCATGTTGGCAGCCTTCGCCTTGGCGATGACGGTCGCGAGACGGGAGTTGTTATTCGGATCGCCCGAGCCGCCCTGCTTGACGGCGACGATGATCTCCTTGGCGATCTTGGTGAAGGCGGCGCTGCGCTTGGCGTCAGCCGCGCCCTTCGTCTTTTGAATATTGTGCCACTTGGAATGTCCGGACATAATGTGATCTCTCCTTACAGATAGTATTGAATGACGTCTCTGTGCGACGTCGATATTACGGTTTTCACCTCGGGGAAATGCTCCTCCAAATACGTCTTGACCGCCGGGCAGACGACGTTCTCCGTCGGAAAATGCCCCGCGTCGATCAGGTTGAGTCCCCGCGTATCCAGAAAATCGTTGTAGCGCAGATCGCTCGTCACGAACGTGTCGCAGCCCTGCGCAATGGCCTGCGGGATATACTCGCTGCACGCGCCGCCGCCGACGGCCACGCGGTGTACCCGCCCGCTGCCGCGGCGATATCGCAAGCCGCTGCAGCCGAGTAATTCTATCACATCCCGCAGGAACTCTTCAAGCCCTTTTTCGCAGGAAAGTGTGCCGATCCGGCCAATTTTTTCGTCGTTGAGCAAAAAAACATCGTTAAGGCCCAGTTTTTTCGCCAGACAGTCGTTCACACCGCCGTCCGCAGCATCCAGATTCGTGTGCATGCAGATGGCGGAAATGTCGTTTTTGACGAGTGTGGTCAAAACGCCGCCGAGGCGCGTGTCGGGCCGAAGGGTCTGCATCTCGCGCTCGTGCCAGCGCACGTTCATCACCGGATGGTGGGACACGATGAGCTGCGCGCCGCAGTCGATGGCCTCCTGCACCACGCGCTCGGTGATATCGAGCGCGACTAAAATGCGCTCGACCTCCTGCTCGGGATCGCCGACGAGGTGGCCGACATTGTCCCAGTCCATCGCGCTCTCGCGCGGCGCCCAGGAAAAGAGCCTCTGTTCGATCTCATGTACCGTTGCCATGTTCCCACTCCCCTTTTCTTCTCTCGATCTCTTCGATGAGATTTTCAAGATGCGCGATACGCGCCTCCTTATCTGCGAGCGACGAGACGGCGAGGCCATCTCTCGCCCGATTGAGCTTTATAAGATGCTGCGACAGGTATTCGCCATACAGCGGGTCGGACCGCAGCAATAAGCCTGTCAGCGCGTCCGCTTCGCTCAGCTCCTGCCCCATCCCCGCTCTCACACGGAAGACGACGTAAAGCTGCTCCTTGTCGCGCACGAGCGTCTCGCTCAAAAAGCGGTAGCCGTGCCCGCAGAGCCAGCAACGCAGAAGGTCGATCTTTGTCTGCGGCTGCAAAATGAGCGTATGCACGTCCTCATGCGTCCAGGGCGCGGCCTCGAGAATACCGAGGATCGTCTCGCCGCCCATGCCGGCGATAGCGATGGCGTCGCACTCCTCTGCTTTGATCTTCGCAAGGCCCGGGCAGAGGCGAAAATCCATGCGCTCCGTCACGCCGTATTCTCGCGCCGTCGCGCGCGCGTGGTCAAGCGGCAGCGCGTTGATGTCAGACGCAATGGCGCTTTCAATGCGCCCGTGCTGCAAAAGCCACACGGGAAGATACCCATGGTCGGTGCCGACGTCGGCCAGTCTCGCGCCCTGCGGCACAAGGCTTGCGATGCATTGCAGCCGCGGCTGAAGCTGTAATTTCTTTTCCACCGCCGCCCTCCTTTCGCTGAGCGAACAAGACGCATACGGAAGACCCGTATGCGTCCTTTTCTTATTCCTTGACAGGCTTGTTGGCCTCTTCGTTCACGAGAGCCAGCAGCTTCTCCACGTCGATCCCGTGGACCATGCAGGCCTCTTCCACCGTCTCACCGCGGGAGCTGGGGCAGCCCAGGCAGTGCATGCCGATCGACAGGAAGATCGGCGCGGTCTGCGGCGCAACGTCCAGAATGTCACCGATGATAGTGTCGCGCTTAATTTCGATCATGTTTGACTCACCTCCGTGAAAATAGCTGAAAATAGTTTATCCCATTTTTCGCACTTTTTCAATAGGAAATATGAAAAAAGAAGCTGCCATAAAGCCAAAAAAGAAAGACGCCCGCATTAGCGGACGTCTTTCGATCAAAACGTTTACAAGAATTACTGCTCAGCGCGCATCTTGGCGAAGCACTCGCTGCAGTAGACCGGACGGTCAGACTTGGGCTCGAAAGGAACCTTGGCCTCGCCGCCGCAAGCTGCGCAGACTGCGGTGAAGTACTCACGGGGGCCACGAGCGGCGTTCTTGCGAGCGTCGCGGCAGGCCTTGCAGCGCTGGGGCTCGTTCTGGAAGCCGCGCTCCGCGTAGAACTCCTGCTCACCGGCAGTGAACACGAACTCTTTGCCGCACTCTTTGCAAACTAAAGTCTTGTCTTCGTACATGATTTTACCCTCTCTTTGAATCAGAAAAAAATATATGCGTTCAGCGTTTGCTGATATCGCCGGAAAAAATGTGCTGCGCAGCCTTGCGGCGAACGCGCTGCACGGCGTTGTCCACCGACTTCGGAGACTTGCCCACGGCCTTTGCGATCTCGTGACAGGAAAGGCCTTCCAAATAGTACCCTAAGATCTTCGCCTCGAACTCGGACAAGTGCTTGCGGGTACTTTCAAGTAGACTCTCCACGTGGTCCCGCTCCGCGATGAGGAGCTCTGGGTCTGTATGGCTGGGATCTAAAGTACCGGCGGTGTAAGAAGAACTGTCAAAGGAAGGGGTATCAAGGGATATGGATTCGTTCAGCGGATAATGCTTGCCGCGGGAGGCGGCACGGAGCGCGGAGAACAGGCGGTTGCGAATGCAGATCTCTGCATAGGTGTGAAACGACGCCGCCTTGTCAGCGTCATACTCCCGTATCGCCTGAATGAGACCGAACATGCCCTCCTGAATCAGATCCTCCCCGTCGCCGCCGGCGAGGAAAAGTGGACGCGCACACGCGCGCACCATTCCGTAATAGCGCGTGACAAGAAGCTCTTCTGCTTCCCTGTCGCCCGCGGCGGCCATGGCGCACAGCTGCTCATCCGTGCAGGCTGCAAGCTCTTTATGATGGCTCTCACTCTGATGATACTGCATGTATTATACCTTCTGTGCTCAGGTTTTGTCAAGTATTTACGAAAATTCAGTATTAGCGCTAACGATTTTACAGCATTTTTATCACATTGACCAAATTCTCGGCCGCAAGAAGGGCGATTTGTTCTGTTTTTGCCTCAACCATGACGCGGATGAGCGCTTCCGTGCCGCTCGGGCGGACGAGCACGCGTCCCTCGCCGGAGAGCTTCCCCTCCTCCTCCGCGATGGCCGCGGAGAGTGCATCGGACGCCATGATGGCATCCTTGACGCCGCGCTCATGCGAAACGGCGACGTTGAGCAACACCTGCGGATACTGCGGGCAGACGGACGCAAGCTCAGAGGCCTTCTTCCCGCTGCGCGCGAGCACGTCGAGGAACTGAAGCGCCGTCAGCTGACCGTCGCCGGTCGTGGCGTAGTCGGTGAAGATCGTGTGGCCCGACTGCTCGCCGCCAAGCTTGTAGCCGCACTCATTCATCTTTTCGAGCACGTTGCGGTCGCCCACGCTCGTGCAGACGAGGCCGACACCGTTTTCGCGGCAGAACTCGTGAAGGCCGAGGTTCGACATCACCGTCGCAACGATTGTGCCGCCCGAGAGCTTCCCGCGGCGCTTCATGTCCGAGCCGCAGACGGCAAGCACCTTGTCGCCGTCGATAACGCCGCCCTGCTCGTCGACGAGCAGGCAGCGGTCCGCGTCGCCATCGAACGCGACGCCGATGTCATAGCCGCCCGCGACGACCTTTTGTGCAAGGTCGTCGAGATGCGTCGAACCGCAGTGGTCGTTGATGTTCACGCCGTCCGGCTCGCGGTGGATGAAGTCACAGAAGCAGCGGAAGCGGCCAAAGAGCTCCGGTGCCGTCGCGGACGACGCGCCGTTCGAGCAATCGACCAGCACGCGCAGGCCGGACAGGTCTCCTTCGATCGTGCCAGCTAAATGGTCGATATACGCCTCGCGCGACTGCCGCAGACCGTGGCGCAGGACACCGATCTCGCCGTGCGTCGCGGCGGGATAGATGTCGGTGAGAATTTTTTCTTCGACCTGCTCTTCGATCGCGTCGGGCAGCTTGTAGCCCTTTTCGTTGAAGACCTTAATGCCGTTGTGCTCGTAGGGGTTGTGCGAGGCGGAGATCACGATGCCCGCATCCGCGCCTTTGAGCACGGTCAGGTACGCGACCGCCGGAGTCGGCAGCACACCGAACGGCATCACGTCGCCGCCGACGGAGCAGATACCCGCGATCAGCGCACTTTCGAGCATATCGGACGAAATGCGCGTATCCTTGCCGATGGTGATGACCGGCTTTCTGCCCTTTTCTTCCTTCAAAACGGCCGCGATGGCCTTGCCCGTACGGAACGCAAGATCAGCCGTGAGATTTTCTCCCACAACGCCGCGAATGCCGTCGGTGCCAAACAGTTTTCCCATGATTTTGATTCCTCTTCTCAAAAAGATTTGAAGTTTTGCCGTAAAGTAGTTTGCATTTATAGACTAAGCTGTTCCGGCACTTCGTCCATGCTCTTCGGCACGGAGAGGCCTAAGTGCTCATATGCCTTGCGCGTGACGCAGCGCCCGCGCGGCGTGCGCTGCAAAAAGCCGAGCTGCATGAGATACGGCTCGTAAACATCCAGCAGCGTGACGGCTTCCTCGCCGATGGTCGCCGCCAGCGTCTCGATGCCAACAGGGCCGCCGCCGTAGTTTTCGATGATGGCGTGCATCATCCGGTGGTCGATGGGGTCTAATCCGAGGTCGTCGATCTCGAGCGCGCGGAGCGCTTCGTCCGCGACCTTCTTCGTGATGACGCCGTCGGCCCGCACATCCGCAAAGTCGCGCACGCGGCGCAGCATGCGGTTCGCGATACGCGGCGTGCCGCGCGAGCGGCGCGCGATCTCGAGCGCACCCGTCGGGTCGATGTCGACATTCAGGATGCTCGCCGAGCGCGTGACGATTTTCGAAAGCTCCTGCGGCGTGTAAAGCTCCAGGCGCAGCGTGACGCCGAAGCGGTCACGCAGCGGCGCGGACAGCTGGCCCGCGCGCGTCGTCGCGCCGATGAGCGTGAAGTGCGGCAGATCGAGGCGGATGGAGTTCGCGCTCGGACCCTTGCCGACGATGATGTCGATGGCGTAGTCCTCCATCGCGGGGTACAGGATCTCCTCCACGCTGCGGTTCAGGCGGTGGATCTCGTCGACGAACAGGATGTCCCCCTCGCTTAGATTCGTCAAAAGCGCCGCAAGGTCGCCCGCCTTTTCAATGGCGGGGCCGGACGTGATGCGGATGTTCACTCCCATTTCCTGGGCAATAATGCCCGCGAGCGTCGTCTTGCCGAGGCCCGGAGGGCCGTGCAGCAGCACGTGGTCGAGCGATTCGCCGCGCTTTTTCGCCGCCGCGATGAAGACGGCAAGGTTGCCCTTCGCCTTCTCCTGCCCGATGTATTCCGAGAGCGTCTTCGGGCGCAGCGAGCCCTCCTGCGCGTCCTCGCTCAGGAAAGTCTTGGCCACGATAGGCTCTTCATAAATGTCGGTTCCAAAATCAATGCTCAAGCGCTCACGCTCCTTTTTGTGCTTTGCGAAGGAATAATCAGTACCTGATCACAAAATAAATCACATACAGCCAGCTCAAAAGGCCGTGTACAATCGCCCAACCCACGCTATGCCAGTTCGCATAAGAGATAACCATTGCAAGGCAGGTTCCAAAGGTAATGCCCTTTTTAGCAGCCTCTTTTGTATTTTCGTTCATTTATCGTTTCTCCTATTTTACCATTTTCTTTAAGCTCTGGCGCACGATCTCTTCAAGCGGTAAGTTTTCCACGTCCACGCCCTTCATCGCGACTGCGATGTCCTGCTGCGTGTAGCCGAGCACCGCGAGCGCGGCGGCGGCCTCGACGGCCTTGCTCTTCTCACCCGCAACGATGCCGGGGGCGGTCGGCATACCGATCTCCTGCTGCTCCTTGGTGAGCTTGTCCTTGAGCTCTAAGATGATGCGCTGGGCGATCTTCTTGCCGATGCCCGGCGCGGCGATGAGCGCCTTTTCATCGCCCGTGATAACGGCCATCGCCAACGCCTGCGGCGTGCAGACCGAAAGTATCGCGAGCGCCGCCTTCGGCCCAACGCCCGAGACGCCGATGAGCTGCTTGAAGCTCCCGAGCTCCCCCTGCGTTGCAAAGCCGTAGAGGTCAAAGATCCCCTCACCCACGTGCAAATAGGTGTAAAGCTTACCCGCTTTACCGATTTGAAGCTGTGAGATCGTCGTGCTGGTGGTCTTGCAGGCGTAGCCCACGCCGCCGCAGTCGATCACGGCGAGGTACGGCTCCACATGCGCGACCGTTCCGCTGACATAATAAAACATAAACTGCCTCTCTCCTGCTTAAATGGTCTGCTTGACGTCGTTCCCGCCCACGCGGCTCAGGAGCGACGTGGCGCTGCGCGCGTGGCAGATGGCAATGGCCAGCGCGTCGGCAGCATCGTCGGGCCGCGGCACAGCCTTGAGCTTTAAGAGGCGCTTGACCATGTCCATGACCTGTCTTTTTTCGGCAAGGCCGTACCCTACGACCGCCTGCTTGACCTGCATGGGCGTATATTCGTAGAGCGGCACGCCGCTCTTTTCCGCGGTACACAGAATGATGCCGCGGCCGTGCGCCACGGCGATGCCGGTCGTGATGTTGTTCGAAAAGAACAGTTCTTCGACCGCGATGGCATCGGGCTTTAACTGCGCGATGAGCGCTTCCATGTCCTGCTCGATCTGCACGAGGCGGCGCGCCAGCGGCAGTCCCGCGGGCGTGGTGATCGCGCCGTAATTCAATAGCTGCGTTCTGCCGCGGTCCGCTTCGATCAGGCCAAAGCCCACGATGGCGATGCCCGGATCGATGCCGAGTATCCGCATGCGCATCACCTCCCACGATACTTATTTAGAAATTATATCAAACAACTGTCCGAAATGCAACGAGAAATCACAGCATGAAAAAGGCCGCTCAAAGAGCGGCCTTCCAATTTTCTTTTCATGCCCGCGGATGCGCCTTCTGATAGACGTCCTTGAGGTGCTTTTTGACGACATGCGTGTAGATCTGCGTCGAGGAAATGTCCGCGTGGCCCAGCATCTCCTGAATGGAGCGCAGGTCCGCACCGTTTTCGAGCAGGTGCACGGCAAACGAGTGGCGCAGCGTATGCGGCGTGATGTCCTTTGAGATGCCGGCGGTCTCCTGATAGTGCTTGACGATCTTCCAGAATCCCTGGCGGCTCATGCGCTCGCCGTTCATGTTGACGAACAGCGCCGTTTCCTCCGGATCAGCCAAAAGCTGCGGACGCACCTCCTTCATGTAGTGCGAAAGTGCCTTGACGGCGGCGGGATAGAGCGGGATGATACGCTCTTTGCCCTTGCTCTGCGCGCGGATGAAGCTCGCGCTCAGGCTCACGTCCTCTTCATTGAGCGAAATGAGCTCGGAGACGCGGATGCCCGTGGCGTACAGCAGTTCGAGCATCGCGTGGTCGCGGTAGCCCTTAGCGTCCACGCACTGGGGCTGGTCAAGGAAGAGCTCGACCTCTTTGCCCGTGAGGATCTCGGGGAACTTGTGCTCCACCTTCACCGCGGCAACGCCCTTGGCCGGGTTCGCGCTGACCTCTCCGGCCATCTGGAGGTAGGTGTAGAGCGACTTGATCGACGCGATGGAGCGCGTGATCGTCGCGGCGGACTTGCCCTTGCCGCCCATCCAGGCGACATAGCCGCTGATGACCTCCTGCGTCACCTGCGGCAGCGGCATGGGGTGGAACTCGTCCAAATACACGGCGAACTGGTGCAGATCGCGCATATAGGAGCTGAGCGTATTCTGGGAGGCGTGCTTTTCCGTGGCCAGATATTCTTCGTATTGCGCCAAAAGGTCGGCCATGATCGCACCCCTCCTTCCTAAAAAACAGCTCAAGACGCCGCCAGCAGCAAAAACTGCGGCACGAGCCACAGCTCCAGCAGAGCGGCAAACAACAAACACACACAACAAATGCCAAAGCGGTACCAGTACGCGCTCCCGTAGCTGACTGCGCGTCCCCGTCCCCCGCCGCCAAGCGAAAGCGACAGCAGCACGCGGGACTTGTCAAGCGACGCGTTTCCGAGCAGCAGCGTGCACGGCAGCACCGCCAGAAGCCGGATGCCGAACAGCGCCAGCAGCAACGGAAAGCTCCCCCGCCCGAGCGAGAGCGCAAAGCAGAACAGCGAGTACGATAGAAGAAACCCCTGGCACGCACACACGAGCGGTACCGCCACAATGCCGATGGACGCAAAGCCCAGCAAAAACACGATACCCGGCGCGCGGAAATAGCACAACAGCGTTTCGCCCAGCGCCCTTACCGAAAACGGCCTGTTCACGCCGCCCGATAAAAACGCGTCGAAATACTGTTTCAGCTCGCCGCCCGCGCTCTGCAGCGACCGGAGCGCAAACACGTACCCAAGGATCACACCCAACACAATAAACGCCGATAACACCAGCATCGGCACAGGCACGCGCTGCGGCAGCGCGCCGCGGCGGTCTCTTCTGTTCGTTCGACTCAGCAAGTATGTCACCCCTCGTGAAGGGAAGCGGCATTCTGCCCGCGGAGCAAAACGATAGAACGCACCTATAAATATAGGCCGTTTGCACTCTTTTCGCAAGCGGAATTGCCAACTTTTCCCATTTTTGTTAATTATGTCAAAATATTATGTAAATTGTATTATGTAAACTATTGAAACAAATTGAAAAAGCGGCGGTATTTTACCAAGATATGGGGTGGTTTTCGTACCCGTTCCCCATATCTGGAAGCAGTTCTCCGCTTCACCACCCAAGTCAGAAAAAGTCATATTTTCCCGTCGCTCTTGCTCCATTTGTGCAAGTTGTTACAGCTTTTCGCGCCGCATTTCCTCCACCGCCGATCAAAAACGTGTGAATACGCCTATTGCTTTATGTTCACCTGCGCTTGCGGCGAGCGCGCGCCTTGGCTCCTCTCCCCTTTTTCCCATTTCTTTGTAGTAGGAGCGGCGCCACCGCGCCGACCGCCATCGCCGCCGCCAGCTCGAGCGACCGCTCCGGCGTCAACCCATCATAAACAAAAAAGCCGATCACCTGCATCGTGACCCACGCGCTCGCCGCGCAGCCCGCCGTCATCATCGCACGCTTGCTTGTCTTCCTCGCTCCGATCATGCAACCCAAAAACGCCGCGACCGCCGCGCAGACCAGCACCGCGCCGTTCGCCATCTCCTCGCTGATCGCACCGCGCAGTATCAGCGCCGATGCCAGCATCAAAAGCACCAGCTCCGTGCCGCAGCACACAAGCGTACCCAGCGCGCATTTTTTCGCGTACCACGCGGTGTTCACCGTCTTTTCCACGCAAAAACCTCCCCTGCATTCGCCTACATGAGCGTATGTCAGGGGAGGTTTGTTTATGCTATGCAGTTGTCGATCTTACTTGATCTCAGGATCGTAAGAGGGCTTATCCTCGGCCTTGTCCGCCTTGTCCTCAATCGGCAGGGCCACAGTCTTGGCCTCTTCCTCGGTCTGAGGCTTTTCCTCAGCCTTCTTCTCCGCCTTGTCAGCCTTCTTGGCCTTGGGCGCAGCCGCCTGCTCCATCGACTCCGCAGACTGGATACCCCACTTGGCGACCTCGATGCGGACGCGGTCCTCAGAGGTCTCGAACACAACCGTCGCGTCGTTCACCTGAACGATGCGGCCGACCAGACCGCCGATGGTGGTGATGCGCTCGCCCTTCTTGAGGCTGTTGCGCATGTTTTCTGCCTGCTTTTTGCGCTTGTTTTCCGGGCGGATGATCAGGAAGTAGAACACCGCGATCATCGCAACCAGCAAGATAATGCTATCCATAGTACAAGTTCCTTTCCAAAACAAAAGATATTGGTATTATAACGGATATTTCACTATTGTGCAAGGGGTTTATCCAAAGAATCAAACTCTTTCCGACAGCTTCGTGCTGTACTCCGCTCGGAAAGCCGCAAACTCTCCCGCGTCGAGCGCGTCGCGGATGCGCTGCGTCAGCTTGTTGTAGAAATACAGATTGTGCATCACCGCAAGGCGCAGGGCCAGGATCTCCTCCGCCTTAAAGAGGTGGCGCAGGTACGCACGCGAGAAATTCCGGCACGTCGGGCAGTCGCACTGCTCGTCGATCGGCCGCTCGTCGAGCTTGTACTTCTCGTTTTTGAGGTTGATCGAGCCGCTCCACGTGAAGAGCTTGCCGTGGCGTGCGTTGCGCGCCGGCATCACACAGTCAAAAAAGTCCACGCCGCGCGCCACGCCCTCGATGATGTTCGACGGCGTACCGACGCCCATGAGATAGCGCGGCTTATCCTGCGGCATATAGGGCTCGACCGCGTCGATGATGTCGTACATCGTCTGCGTCGGCTCGCCGACCGCGAGGCCGCCGATGGCGTAGCCGTCACAGTCGAGCTTTGCGATCTCCTTCATGTGCCAGATGCGAAGATCTTCGAATGTCGCACCCTGATTGATGCCAAATAACATCTGCTGCGGGTTGACCGTATTTGACAAGGTATTCAGCTTGTCATGCTCGATCTTGCAGCGCTCCAGCCAGCGCAGCGTGCGCTCACAGGATGCCTTCGCGTACTCGTAGCGTGCCGGGTTTTCCACGCACTCGTCGAAGGCCATCGCAATGTCGCTGCCGAGATTCGACTGAATGCGCATGCTCTCCTCCGGCCCCATGAAAATGCGCCGGCCGTCGAGGTGCGAGGCGAATGTCACACCCTCTTCTTTGATTTTGCGCAGGCCCGCAAGGGAAAATACTTGAAACCCGCCGCTGTCGGTCAGGATAGGGCCGTCCCAGTGCATAAACTTGTGGAGGCCGCCCATTTGGCGCACCACATCGTCGCCGGGGCGCAGATGCAGGTGGTACGTGTTGGAAAGCTCGATCTGACAGCCGAGGTCTTTTAAGTCCAGCGCGCTCACGCCGCCCTTAATGGCCGCCTGCGTGCCGACGTTCATAAAAACCGGCGTCTGCACTTCCCCGCCGTGCGCGCATTTGAACTTACCGCGCCGAGCCTTGCCCTCGTATTTAATCACTTTGAACATAGTCTTCCCCCGTTTCAGGAAACGAACATAGCGTCGCCAAAACTAAAAAATCTATAACGTTCTTTTACCGCCTCTTCGTAGGCATGCAGTACGTGCTCGCGGCCCGCGAGCGCCGAGACCAGCATGATGAGCGTGGACTGCGGCAGGTGGAAATTCGTCACGAGTGCATCCATCACCTTGAAGCGGTAGCCCGGGTAGATGTAGATGCTCGTCCAGCCTGCGGACGGCTCCATGTGTCCGTCCTCCTGTGCCCAGCTCTCGAGCGTGCGGCACGACGTTGTACCGACGCAGATCACGCGTCCGCCGCGCGCCTTCGTCTCGTTGATAAGCGTCGCCGTCTCAGGCGGGATAACGCAGTATTCGCTGTGCATATCGTGCTGCTCGATGTCGTCCTCCTTGACAGGACGGAACGTACCGAGGCCGACATGCAGCGTCACATAGCCGATGTTCACGCCCTTTGCCTGAATTTTTTCCAGCAGCTCCGGCGTGAAGTGCAGGCCCGCCGTCGGCGCGGCGGCGCTGCCGTTGACCTTGGAATAGACGGTCTGGTAGCGCTCCTGATCCTGCAATTCCTCCTTGATGTAAGGCGGCAGCGGCATCTTGCCAAGGTGTTCGAGCACCTCGAGGAAAATACCATCAAAGTCGAATTTCACCATGCGGTTGCCGTCAGGTAACACGTCCACGACCTCCGCTTTGAGCTCGCCGTTGCCGAACTGCATCTTTGCGCCCTTGCGCAGGTGCTTGCCCGGCCGCACGATGCACTCCCATGTTTTGTCGCCGCGGTCGATGAGCAGAAGCACCTCGCACGCGCCGCCGCCCGGTAGGCGCTGGCCCAAAAGGCGCGCCGGCAGCACGCGGGAATTGTTCAAGATCAGGCAGTCGCCGGGGTTCAAAAAGTCCGGCAGCTCATAAAAATGGTGGTGTGAGAGCTCACCCGTCTCCTTGTCAAGGCACATCAGGCGCGATTCGTCGCGCTTTTCGAGCGGCGTCTGCGCGATCAGCTCCTCGGGCAGGTAATAATCAAAATCTTTTGTCTTCATGTTGTTTCTCTTCCCTCATCGGATGCTGACATCCGTGTAGTAAAACTGCAGAATATCGCGGTAGGAATAGCCGAGGTTTGCCATCGAGTACGCCCCCCACTGGCTCATGCCGACATTATGCCCGTAACCGCTGCCGGAGATCACAAAGCTGCCGCTGCCGGACGATGTCGTCGTCCGCTGCTCAAGCTGCGATGTGCCGCTCGACGTGATGACGTACACGTTGCCGGACAGCGCCGAGCTCTTCCCGCTGCTGTCGATCGCGCTCATAGAGCCGAGCGCGACGCTCTCGCCCGTGTCATTCACGCTGTAAGCGTTCTCGCTCCCGCCGCCGCCGATCGTAAAGCGCTGGCTGCGCAGATTCAGCAGCGTCCGGCATGCCTCGCGCGAAACGGTCTTGCTGCCGCTCGTACCGGTAAAGGTGACGGAATAGACGTTACCTGTGTCGGTATAGGCCGAGACATAGGCGTTTTTCACCGCGCCGATGCCATAGCCGCGGTTGTTGAGAAGCGTTGTGAGTTCCGACGCGGTAAACGTCGTCGACCAGTTGTACCGTGGGATGATCGAGGCGATCTTGCCCTCATAGGGGTCGATCTTGCCTTTGAGATAGCCGACGTCATTGCCCCAGACGTTCAGGCTGTCCTCGCTCGCGCCGCCGTTGCTTGAATAATACACAGCCTCCTGCACGAGTCTTCCGCTGTAGTAGAGGAACTCCCCCGCCGTCTGGTCGACCGCAGCATCGGAATTTGCACCGCTCGCCGCCGTGCCCTGATAGACCTGACAGTGCGTCGTCGCGCAGATGTCAAAGCCCTGCGCGCGATGCTTCGTCTGACAGACCGCGTAGGTGCGCGCACAGACCGCCTGCGCCTTGAGCGCCTCGACCGGCCAGTCCTTGCTCATTTCCCAGGGAATGACGCATTTGGCATAGTCCTCAAGATCCACCACGTTGATGACATTGATGTTCCCGCCGCTCACGCGCTGGTATTCAAAGCCGCCGTAGTAGCGGTAGCCGCGGAACCACGTGACCGTCTTTTCACGCGTCTCGATCGGCAGGATGCCGAGGTTTTCGCTCCCACCGCAGTCGAATTCAAAGAGGATCGTATCCGTTCCCGTCACGATGACCGTCACGCCCGTGCTGCTGCCGCCGACGGCAGTGCCGCCGTATTGGGCTGCCGCGGACCGCGCCGCACTCAGGCTCGTGTAGCTGCCAGCGCGCGCATAGAACGCGCCATCCTCGTAGGCAGCGAAGCCGCCGCTGTACTGCGCCGCTGTGCGCGACGCGTCGTCGTAATCGTAAAACGTGCCGGAAAGCTGCACATGATAGGTCGTATCCGTCGTCACCGTGATCTTTTCATACAACTGCGGCAGTACGCCCAGCTCTTCAAAGCTGCCGTCCGCGTCAAAATACCCCAGCGCGTAGCCGCCGAAGGCCGAATAATTCTGAAGGTTCGCCGCGCTCATCGCGTCCGAGCCGTACTTGAGCCCCACGCGGAGCGTCTCACCGTCCGTTGCCTGCGCGAGCGTGCACAGTGAAAGGCACAGCAGACAGGAAAGCAGGAACGTTCTGCACCATTTTTTCATAGTATCCTCCACAGCCAGTTTTGCAGAAGCGATCGCTCTGCGCCCGGCTGAACATATCCATATGAATCGTATTTTACATTATACGACAGTTTCCCTCTGCTTTCAAGCAAAACTGTATCTCTTTTTGGCCGCCGCTCCCCCCTACCGTTTTGGCGGTCAAGCGTCATGGAAAGGAGTCCTTTATGAAACCCTGTGTGTTTACCGGCAGCGCCGTCGCTATCGTCACACCGTTTTGCGGCGACGGTGTCGATCTCGAAGCCTTCGACCATCTCATCGAGCGCCAGATTCAAGGCGGCACCGACGCCATCGTCGTCTGCGGCACAACCGGCGAGGCCGCGACGCTGAGCTACAATGAGCGCATGGCGCTCATTGAGCGCTGCGTGCGCACCGTCGACCGCCGCGTGCCCGTCATTGCGGGCAGCGGCACGAACAGCACCGCGTCCTCCATTGCGCTCTCCAAAGCCGCGCAAAGCGCGGGCGTCGACGCGCTGCTCACCGTCACGCCGTACTACAACAAAGCCTCGCAGAGCGGCCTTGTGCAGCATTTTTCCGCCATCGCTGACGCGGTCGATGTTCCCGTCATCCTCTACAATGTCCCCGCGCGCACAGGCATCGGCTGCACGGTGCAGACATATCAGGCACTCGCCAAGCATCCGAACATTGTTGGCGTCAAGGAAGCCAGCGACAACTTCGATCTTATTCAGGACACCCTCAACCTCTGCCCGCCGGGCTTCACCGTCTGGAGCGGTAACGACGGCTCCACCGCCGCCATCATGGCTCTTGGCGGCAAGGGCGTCATCTCCGTCGCCGCGAATGTCGTCCCGCGTGAAATGCACGAGCTGACACAGCTCTGCCTGAAAAACCGTTTCTTAGAGGCAGGTGCGCTCCAGCTCAAGCTGCACGAGCTGATCCGTGCGCTGTTTTGCGAGGTCAACCCCATCCCCGTCAAGGCCGCCATGGAGTTCTTTGGCCTGTGCAGCGGCGAATTGCGGCTACCGCTGTGCCGCATGTCTGAGCGTCATTTGGAACAGCTCTCGCATGCACTGGAACCGTTCCGGCCCGCGGTATAAGCTGATCTTATCTCTCGTTTGTGCAACATTCATTGCGTATTCACTTTGCATCTGCATAATATTCATCGCGATATTCAGCGAATATTTGCCGTATTCATTTCACCGTTTTCCACCTTGTGTATTTAGTCAAAAAAGCAGGACTCTGCGCTGAAAACGCACAGAGCCCTGTTTCACTTTTTCGTTTACGTTTTGTAATCAGCCTTGCTTACGCCTTCACGCGGTGGAAGACCTTCTTACCCTTGCGGACGATGATGCCCTCGCCCTCGAATCGCTCGCGCGCAAGGCTCTCGTCGATGGAGGCGACCTTCACATCATCGATCGTCACACCGCCCTGCTGGACCAAACGGCGCGCCTCGCCGCGGGACGGGCACAGGCCGGTCGTGACCAGCATGGAGAGCACGTTGATGCTGCCGTTTTCAAAGTCAGCATCCGTGAGCACGCTCGTCGGCATGTTGGCAGAATCGCCGCCCGCGCCAAAGAGCGCCTTGGCAGATTCCTCCGCCTTCTTCGCCTCCTCTTCCCCGTGGACGAGCGCGGTGAGCTCGTAGGCGAGGATCTCCTTGGCGCGGTTGAGCTGGCTGCCCTCCCACTTGTCCATCTCATCGATCTGCTCGAGCGGCAGGAAGGTAAGCATACGGATGCACTTCAAAACGTCGCTGTCGCCCACGTTGCGCCAGTACTGGTAGAAGTCGTAGGGAGAGGTCTTCTTCGGGTCGAGCCAGACGGCGTTGCCGGCGGTCTTGCCCATCTTGTGACCCTGCGAGTCGGTCAGCAGCGTGATGGTCATCGCGTGCGCGTCCTTGCCGAGCTTGCGGCGGATGAGCTCCGTGCCGCCGAGCATGTTGGACCACTGGTCGTCGCCGCCGAACTGCATATTGCAGCCGTAGTGCTGGAAGAGGTGGTAGAAGTCGTAAGACTGCATGATCATGTAGTTGAACTCAAGGAAGGAAAGCCCCTTCTCCATGCGCTGCTCATAGCACTTGGCGCGCAGCATATTGTTCACGGAGAAGCAAGCGCCCACCTCGCGCAGCAGCTCAATATAGTTGAGATTCAGCAGCCAGTCGGCGTTGTTGACCATGATGGCCTTGCCCTCGCCGAAGTCGATGAAGCGCTCCATCTGGCGCTTGAAGCACTCGGCGTTGTGGTCAATATCCTCTTTGGTGAGCATCTTGCGCATATCCGTGCGGCCCGAGGGGTCGCCGATCATGGTCGTGCCGCCGCCGATGAGCGCGACAGGCTGGTTGCCCGCCATCTGGAGGCGCTTCATCAGCGTCAGCGCCATAAAGTGGCCGGCCGTCAGGCTGTCGGCCGTGCAGTCAAAGCCGATGTAGAACTTGGCCTTGCCCGCGTTGACCATTTCACGGATCTCTTCCTCGTTCGTGACCTGCGCAAGCAGGCCGCGCGCCTGCAGCTCTTCGTAAATACCCATTTTCGTTCCTCCTATGTTCATTTGCATTTGATTTTCGGACATTCCCGGGCGCTTCCGGGTAACAAAAAACGCCCCCTGTCCGTTCGGACAGAGGGCGAGCATGACTCGCGGTACCACCTCTGGTTCGCCGCCTTTTCGCAAAGGCAGCCTCACGGAGTGCTGACACACTCCCGCGCGATAACGGGCGCTCCCGGGGCGCGCCTACTGGAAAACTTTCGTTCGGGCGCCGGCTCCGCGGTGTATTTCGGCACGTTTCCTCTCCTTCTTGCACCGGCCGAAGGCTCTCTGCGCAGGAAATCGCTGCTTACTTCTCCGCTTCATCACCGTAAACGCGGATATTGTAACGTAAAGAATCGGTCTTGTCAAGTATCAAGTATTCTGCGGATTGTAATACATCACGAGCTTGCACAGCCCGTCGCACAGAAGCGACAGATTTTCCTCGTCGATCTCCTCTGTTTTCCGCGGCAGGATACAGCGGCCAAAGCCCTTGACCTTTTTGCACGCACAGATGACCGTGCCGCCCATGAACGCGCGGTTGTCCGAGGGATAGTGAACAAGTCCGTCGGTCTTCAAAAAGCAGGTCTTTCTCTCGCTGTTGCTGAACTGCTCAAGGATCGTATCGAGCAGCTTGTCGTTCCAGCGGCTCGCCTTGCCCGGCAAAATCAGCAGCTCATCGCCCTCACCCACGCAGTCAAGCACGACGACACTCTTCTTTTTGAGCTCGGGATGCGCATGAATCAGGCGCTTGGCGCCCTTGCTCCCCTGTGTGCCACCGTCGAGGAACAAGAAGCACACCTCGCCGCGGTAGCGCGGCGTCAGCGCCTTTGCGACCTCGAGCAGTGCGATGACGCCGGAGGTGTTGGCATTTTTGTTGTTCGTCTCACTCTTGCCATATTTGGGGTAAAAGAGCGTCACGGCCAGCAGCAACAAAAAGAGCGGCAGCGTCATATTCGGCATGTTGAGCGCGAACGTCACGCCGAACGAAATAAGGAAGCTCACCGCCAGCGCCAGCAGCGGTATCAGCGCCTCGTAGAGCATATACGTCGCCGGTCGCGTCGGGCAAATGAGCGGCGGCAGGACCTCGCGCACGCCGGTGTCGTAGTGCGCCGCGAGAACGATCTTTGCCTTCTCGATGTCGCCGACGACCACATTCGTCACATTGCCGCCCGCCGAGAGCGCCGACGTCCCGCTCTCGAGCTTCGGCGAATAGCCGAGCTCCTTGAGTGTGTAGACAAGCCAGGTGCGGAAGTCCACTTTTTCTTTTTCCTTGCGCCGCACCGGAAAATCCCGCTCGATGCGCTCAGCAAATTCGTTCATCTAATGTTCCTTTCTTCGAAAAAGCGCCGCATCGCGGCGCTTTTCTCTGACATGTGATTTTGCTTTACAGTAGTTGATTTTTAAAGTTCTCCGCCGCGCAGAGCAGTTCCTCAGCTCCTAAGAGCATCGTCTCGCTCGGGTGGTCTCCCCCGCTTAGGCGGGCGATCTCGCCGCGGCGCGCCGCGCGGTCGAGCGCGACGACCTTTGTGAGCGTGCGGCCGTTTTCCTCTCCCTTTTCCACGCCGAAGTGCGTGTCGGCCATCGCCGCGAGCTGCGGCAGATGCGTCACGCACAGCACTTGCCGTGTGCGCGAGAGCTTGGCGAGCTTTTCCGCCACGCGCTGGGCAGCCCTGCCCGAAACGCCGGTGTCGACCTCGTCGAACACCATCGTCATCACGCTGTCCTGCTCGGCCAGCACGTTTTTGAGTGCCAGCATGATGCGCGACAGCTCGCCGCCGGACGCGATCTTCTGGATGGGGCGCAGCGCCTCGCCCACATTGGCGGACATCAAAAACGCCACGGCGTCCACACCGTCCTCGCCCATGTCCTTTTCCTGAAAGTGGATGGCAAAGCGGAGCTTCGGCATATCGAGCTCGCGCAGTTCCCGGGAAATACGCTCCTCAAGCTCCTTTGCCGCCGTGTGACGGCGGTCGGAGAGGGCCTGCGCCGCTTCGCGCGCAGCCTTTTCCTGCTTTTTGAGCGTCTGCTCGAGCTGCTGCGCACGGTCGTCTGCATACTCGATGCGGTCCAATTCCTCACGCGATTTTTCAAGATATGCAAGCATCTCCTCGACGCTTGAGCCGTACTTCTTTTTCAGCCGGTAAAGCTGGTCGCAGCGCGACTCCACGGCGTCGAGCTCCTGCGGAGAAAAGTCGTATTCATCCTTCTTATCGCGGATCGTTTCGGCAAGGTCATACGCTTCACAGCGCAGCGCTTCCAAGCGCTCCGAGAGCGTGATGAATTCATCGCCGAGGCTGCGGAGCGAACGCAGCGCATCCTCCGCCTCCTTGATAGCGGACACCGCGCCAAGGCCCTCGTCCCCACCGTTCAGACAGGCGTCCGCCTCGGAGATGGCGGAAATGAACTTTTCGCCGTTGCGCAGAATATTGCGGCGGGCAAGGAGCGTCTCCTCCTCCCCCTCCTGCAAGTCCGCGCGCTCGAGCTCGCCAATCTGATGGTGCAGCATGTCGACACGGCGCGCTTTTTCGGCCTCGTCCATCTTGAGCGCGTCGATCGCGCGGCGCGTCTCTTTCATCACGTCATAGCGCGTACAGTACGCTGCCAGCTCATTTTCCACGCGGCCAAAGCGGTCGAGGTAGACAAGGTGCTGCTCTTCGTCAAGTAACTGCTGTCCGTCGTGCTGGCCGTGGATATTGAGCAAGCTCGCGCCGATACGCTTGAGCTGCGCGACCATCACTGGCCGTCCGCCCACGCGGCAGACGTTTTTGCCGTCACCGTACAGCTCGCGCTGCAATAAAAGCGTTCCGTCCTCCTCCGGCGTAAAGCCGTTTTCGGCGAGTCCCGGCAAATCTGCCGGGACCGCGCTGAACGTCGCGCTGACAAACGCCTTCTCCGCGCCCGTGCGGATGAGCTCGCGCGACGTGCGCTGGCCGAGCACCGCACCGAGCGCATCGATCACGATGGATTTGCCCGCGCCGGTCTCGCCGGTGAGCGCGTTGAACCCGCGGCCGAACAGAATGTCCGCCCGCTCAATGATGGCGATATTTTCAATGTGCAAAAGCTCAAGCATCGCTCATTCTCCTGCAAGATTTTGTGCTTACTTGGTCTGGCGCTGTCTCTGCATGTCCTCGATCTCCGAGCAGAACTCGGCGGCGGACTCGTTTTCGCGCATCACGATCAGCACGGTGTCGTCACCCGCGACGGTGCCGACCTTGGCGGAGATATCCATCCCGTCAAACGCCGCGCCGGCCGCGGGGCCGAGGCCCGCCATCGTCTTGATGAGCACCAGATTCTGCGCGCAGTCGACCGAAACGATGCTCTCGCGCAGGATGGTCTGCAGGCGGTCAGCCAGATTCAGGCGCATCTTCTGCGTCGAAACGGCGTAGCGGTAGGTGCCGTTGCCGGTCGGCTCCTTAATTAAGTGGAGCTGCTTGATATCGCGGGAGATGGTCGCCTGCGTGCAGGAGATCCCCTCCTTGCGCAGGCTGTCGATCAACTGCTCCTGCGTTTCGATCGCCGAAGCGGCAATGATCGCAAGGATCTTTTCCTGTCTTTCATTCTTCATTGCTGGTTCCTCCCATCAACATTTTCTTTTGTAAGATCTCGCAGAAACTGCGTTTGCTCAGTCGAACGAGCTTGGTGTCGAATTTCGAGCGGCGCACTTCAATACTGTCGCCGCTGCGCAGTGAGAATGCGCGCCCGCCGTCCACGCTCAAAAGGACGGGTTTGTAGCTGTTTTTTTCCGTCTGCACAGTGATGACCCGCTCGGGCGAGAGCACGTAGGCATTGGCATGCACGCTGTGCGCGCAGATGGGCGAAACAATGAAGTTCCGCGCCGTCGGCTCGACCACAGGGCCGCCCGCCGAGAGCGAGTAGGCCGTCGAGCCCGTCGGGCTCGCGACGATCACGCCGTCGCCCGCCACGTCCACGAGCTTTCCCTGCTCGGTGAAGATTTGCAGCCGGATCACGCGCGAGATGTTGCCGCGCGCGATGAGCGCTTCGTTGAGCGCAAGGTTCGAGTAAATAACACGCCCGTCGCGCTGAACGCTCACGTCGAGCATCATGTGGCTCTCGATCTCATACTTTCCGTCACACAGGTCGCGCAAGCGCAAAAGGTCTTTGCTCTCAAGCTCGGCCATGAAGCCGAGGCTGCCGAGGTTGACGCCCAGCACCGGAATGTCGCGGTGCGCGGCGGTTTTGGAAAGGTGCAGGATCGTACCGTCGCCGCCAAACGCGATGATCATGTCCGCACCGCGGATCTCCTGCTGAAGCGGCTCAATGTTGAGCCCGTAGCCCTCCGGCGGCTCCTGATTGCGAAACGGCAGGCACACGACATTCGGGCAGCCAACCTCGTCGAGCACGCGCTTGGCCTCCTTCGCGACGCGAAGCTGCGCGTCGCGGTAGGGATTCGGGCATAAGATGACTTTTCTCAGCATCCCGCGCCCTCCTTCCCGTGGTCGAGCGCCGCGTGTGAATGCTCCACAAGACACTGGAGGTCAAACGTCTTCTCCACCCAATCGCCGCTTTCGAGATACCCGAGGTATTCGATGTTCCCCTCAGGTCCGCGAATAGGAGAGAATGTGATATCAAGCACTGTAAAGCCAGAATCCTTTGCATGTGTCAGGAAGTTTTCCAGTACCTCAAGGTGTACGTCCGGGTCGCGGACGACGCCCTTTTTCCCCACCTTTTCGCGTCCCGCCTCAAACTGGGGCTTGATGAGGCAGGCGACATGTCCGCCCTCTTTTAAGACGCGGTGCACCGCAGGCAGGATCAATTTCAGCGAAATAAACGACACGTCGATGCTGGCAAAATCCAGCTCGTCAGGAATCTGGTCGCGGTCGAGATAGCGCGCGTTCGTGCGTTCCATGCACACAACGCGCTCGTCGGAGCGGAGCTTCCAGTCGAGCTGGCCGTAGCCGACGTCGACGGCGTAGACCTTTGTTGCGCCGTTTTGCAGCATACAGTCGGTAAAGCCGCCGGTCGAGGCGCCGATATCGGCGCAGACGCAGCCGTCCAGCTTGAGGCCGAACGTCGTCATCGCCTTTTCGAGCTTGAGGCCGCCGCGGCTCACATATCGGAGCGTGTTGCCGCGCACCTCGATCTGCGCGTCGTTCGGCACGGCAGTGCCCGCCTTATCCACGCGCTGCCCGTCCACAAAGACGAGCCCGCTCATGATCATCGCCTGCGCGCGCTGGCGGGTCTGTTCCAGCCCGCGTTCAACGAGCAGCAAGTCCAGTCTTGTTTTATTGCTCATCGCAGCACCTCCGCAGCCTTTTTTGCCAGCGATTCCGCGTCCAGCCCGAACTCGCGGTACAGCTCCTCCACCGTTCCCTGCGCAGGAAACGCCTTGCCGAGGTTGCACAGCTCCAGCCGCTCGGGCGAAATTTTGTTCCAGCCCAGAATGGCCGCCATGCGCTGGCCCATGCAGCCGACGCCCGCGCACTCCTCGGCGACCAGCATCGCCTTTGTTTTGCCGATGACCTCGCGCATGTCGCGGTCATAGAGCGGCGAGATGGCGTTGATCTTCACAACGCGTGCCTCGATGCCCTGCTCGTGCAGGATTTCCGCCGCGTCGAGCACATTGTTGATCATCGTGCCGTAGGCGCAGAGGGTAATGTCCGCCCCCTCGCGCAGCACGACAAGGTTCTGCCGCCCGCTGTCTTCCTTATAATTTCCCTCGCCGCCGCGCGGATAGCGGATGGCGACGGGGCCTTTGATCTCGTTCACCGCACGGTCAAGCATCGTGCGCAGCTCCGCAAAGTTCGACGGACACAGCACCGTCATATTCGGAATTTCCGAGAGGAATGTCGCATCGAAAATGCCGTGATGCGTCTCTCCGTCCGCGCCGACCATGCCCGCGCGGTCGACCGCGAAGACAACATGCAGGTCGGAGAGCGCCGTGTCGTGGATGAGCTGGTCGTAGGCGCGCTGCAAAAAGCTCGAATAGATCGCCACGACCGGCGTGAGCCCCTGCTTGGCCATGCCCGCGGCCATCGCCACGGCATGTCCCTCGGCGATGCCGACGTCAAAAAAGCGCACGGGATACTGCTCGGAAAAATCGTGCAGGCCCGTACCGTCGCGCATTGCGGCGGTGATAGCGCAGATCGTTTCGTCATTTTTTGCGAGCCTACAGAGTTCGTCGCCGAACACCGCGGAAAAATCTCGCTTATGCTCGCGCGGCACGCCCATCCGCGGGTCGAATTTGCCGACACCGTGATAGCGCTCCGGCTCGCGCTCGGCGGGCGGGTAGCCCTTGCCCTTTTTCGTGTGCACATGCACCAGCACCGGACAGTTCAAGTCCTTCGCCCATTTGAGCGTGTTGGTGAGCTGCCCCACGTCGTGTCCGTTCACGGGGCCGAGGTAGGTAAAGCCCATGTCCTCGAACATCGTCGAATTCGGCAGCAGCGCCTTTTTGACATTCGTTTTCAGATGATGGTTAAAATCATACACTGCGCGGCCGACCGCGTTGCGGTCGAGCAGGTCGCGATAGGCTTTTTTGAATTCATAGTACGCAGGCTTCGAGCGCAAAAGTCCCAGATGCTCGCTCACCGCGCCGACATTGCCGTCGATCGACATGCCGTTGTCGTTCAGAATCACGATGAGCGGCTCGCCGGACGAACCCGCGTTGTTAAGTCCCTCGTAGGCGAGGCCGCCGGAGAGCGCGCCGTCGCCGATCAGCGCCAGTACGGAATAATCCTGATGCTGCAGCGTCCGCGCCCGCGCCATGCCGAGCGCGACGGAGACGGAGTTGGAGGCATGTCCCGCGATAAAGGCGTCATGCCCGCTCTCGCGCGGCTTGGGAAAGCCCGAGAGGCCGCCGTACTGGCGCAGAGACGAAAACTGCTCGCGCCGGCCGGTCAAAATTTTATGGGTGTAGCACTGATGCCCCACGTCGAACACCAGCCGGTCTCGCGACGTGTCGAACACGCGGTGGATGGCCACCGTCAGCTCAACCGCGCCGAGGTTCGAGGCCAGATGCCCGCCCGTTTTCGACACATTTTTCAGCAAAAATTCACGCAGCTCCGTACATAAAAGCTGCGTTTGCGAGTCGTTCAGGGCCTTGATGTCCCGGGGATCATGGATGGTTTCAAGAATCAATACGGTTTCCTTCTTTATCTGACAAGATGCAGCACCGACAGCACCTTCGCCGTCAGGTAGATGACATCCTTGCTCTTTTTCATGGCGACCTTTTTGCCGATGGCCTTGCCGCCGATCGTCAATCCGGAAATGAGCGCCGTGACCACGGTGGATACGACGATACTGCGCCAGCCGAAGCTGTTTTGCAGCAGCACGACGATGACCGTCGCGGTCGAGCCGCTGACGATGCCGCAGATGTCACCGACCACATCGTTGCAGAACGAGGCGACCTTTTCCGCGTTGCGGATAAGGTACAGCGCCTCCTTCGCGCCCTTGACACGGTGCGCGGCCATCGAATTGAACGGCTTGGGATTCGCCGCCGTCACGGCGACGCCGATGATATCGAACATGATGCCCAGCGCAATGAACAGCAGCAGGATCAGCGTTGCAGTCACATAGCCCGCATCCTCAAGCACCGCGCCCGAGCACAGGCTCATCGAGGCGGAAAGCGCCACAGCGATCAAAAACACACGGATGACCCAGCGCGCGTGGCTGGGCGTCTTTTCCGTTTTCTTCTGCTTTCGGTCTTCTTCGTTTTCCAAGGCTTTCTTCTCCACAGTTATTTCATAATCATGCTAATCAGCGGCAGCAGCAAAAGGTAATCCTGCGGCATAGGTCGGGTTGGCTTTCCCCGCAGCGCACCTCTCGTTGCCGATGGAGGCGGTTCCCCCTTAGGCGCTGCACCCCGTTGTTACCAGACGAGGTACCCGATTGCCACTTAGTCCGCACTGTAACCCTTTCGCTGCCCTTGCGACAGCCTAGGTGATTTCCACCCCGGAGTCACGCCGTTTCTTATCCTCTTTTGCAGGAAAAATTTCAAGGAGCGATCGTACCTCGCTCTTGGCCGGAGTCTGTACGTTGTTCTCCTATCCGAATTCCCCACGCAAGGCAGGCTACGCTGCACACAGCGTTCGCGGCACAAAGGCCGGGTAGCACCGCAATGCAGGTTCATATCCCGTCCCGTACCGAAGTCGATACCCGAAACCGGGAGTCCGCTCCGGCACAGCAACGAGTCTCCGCAGAAACAGGGTCGGTTCCCCCATGCCATTAGGGGTCGCCCGGAGTCCGCAGGCGCAGCTTTCGCTTTCGCCTCCCTTCAGCACCCACCCCAAACTGGGCGTAAGAAGCAGGCACCAAAGGCTTCACAGTTGTGCCCTTTAAAGGATTTTTAGGCCCTTCTTAGGAAACGGCAGCTCCGACTAGGATACTGCGCCGCTGCTTAGCATTGCCTATTATACACCAGTCAAAATGAATATGCAAGATATACACAATAATATTCACCTTAGGAAATTGTAAATTTTTTATTTCGCAGAAAATTCTGTCTGCTGCGCGGAAACAAAAAAGAGGTCCGGCCTTCGCCGAACCTCTTTTCATCATATTTTGTAATTTGGAAATTACTTGTTGCCGTTGACCATGGAAGCGATCTCAGCCGCAAAGTTCTCCTGCTTCTTCTCGATGCCCTCGCCCTTCTCGAAGCGAACGGCGGTGTTGAAGCTGACCTTGCCGCCCAGCGCCTTGGCAGCGTTGTTCATATACTGCTCGACAGAGACGTCGCCGTCCTTGACGAAGGCCTGCTGAAGCAGGCAGTTCTCGGCATAGAACTTGTTGAGCTTGCCCATGACGATCTTTTCCTTGACCTGATCGGGCTTGTTCGCCATCTTCGGGTCGTTGGCCATCTGGCCGAGCATGACTTCCTTCTCCTCGTCCAGAACGTCCTGCGTGACCTGACTCTTGTCCCAGAAGCGGGGGTTGAGCGCGGCGATCTGCATGGCGATGTCCTTGCCGATCTCGGTGGCGTCGCAGCCCTCGACGGTCAGGTTGACGATAACGCCGATCTTGCCTTTCATGTGGACATAGGGGACGGAGAAGCCGTCAGCGATGCGGGCGAAGCGACGGATGCTCATGTTCTCGCGGATGGCGAGGAACAGCTCGTCCTTCGCATCCTTGACGGTGCCGTTGCCGGTGACCCAGGGGCAGCCCATGAGCGCGTCGACGTCAGCGGGGTTCTCCTTGGCGACGACAGCAGCCACGCCCTTGACAAAGTTGTTGAACGGCTCGCCGTTGGCGACGAAGTCGGTCTCGCAGTTGACCTCGACCACAACACCGACACCGTCGATGACGGTGGCGTAAGCCATGCCCTCAGCAGCCACGCGGCTGGCCTTCTTCGCCTGAGAGGCGAGGCCCTTTTCGCGCAGATACATGACGGCCTTTTCCATATCGCCCTCGCACTCGATGAGGGCCTTCTTGCAGTCCATCAGGCCGCAGCCGGTGGCCTGGCGGAGCTCGTTAACAACAGCAGCAGTGATAGCCATTCTGATATCCTCCTGAAAAATAGTGTAGTAAAAATGAGACGGGGCGAGGCTTTGCCTCGCCCCGTAAGGTTCTTTTCTCGCTTGATTGGGAAAATCAGGCCTGAGCCTCGCCCTCGGCCTTCTCCTCGGTCTCTTCGCCCTGCTTGCCCTCGATCATGGCGTTGGCCATCACGGAGGAGATGAGCTTAATGGCACGGATGGCGTCATCGTTGCCGGGGATGGGGTAGTCGATCTCATCGGGATCGCAGTTGGTATCGGCGATGGCGACGACGGGGATGCCGAGCTTGTGCGCCTCGGCGATGGCGTTGCGCTCCTTGCGGGTGTCGACGATGAACAGCGCGCCGGGGAGCTTCTTCATTTCCTTCACGCCGCCGAGGTACTTCTCGAGCTTCTCGATCTCGGCGAGGTGCTTCATGACTTCCTTCTTGGGAAGCATATCGAACGTGCCGTCAGCCTGCATGGTCTTGAGCTGGTTGAGACGGTCCACGCGGGTGCGCATGGTCTTGAAGTTGGTCATCATACCGCCGAGCCAGCGAGCGTTGACATAGTAGCCGCCGCAGCGGGAAGCCTCTTCCTTGATAGCCTCCTGCGCCTGCTTCTTCGTGCCGACGAACAGGATGTTCTGGCCGCTCTCAGAGACGGAACGGACGAAGTTGTAGGCTTCCTCGAGCTTCTTGACGGTCTTCTGCAGGTCGATGATGTAGATGCCGTTGCGCTCGGTGTAGATGTAGGGAGCCATTTTGGGGTTCCAGCGACGGGTCTGATGGCCGAAGTGGACGCCTGCTTCGAGCAGGGCTTTCATGGATACGACGTTTGCCATTGCTTGTAGTTTCTCCTTCAAATTTAGTTTTACCTCTGGAGCCTTCATCCCTCCTGCCAACCTGATGGCACAGACAAGAAGTCCGGTCTCCATGCGGAATACCCGGGTATTATACCCCGCTATTTTCAAAATTGCAAGCACTTTTTGAAAAATCCTCTGTTTTTCCCGTTTTCTTTTCCTTTTGCCGCCTTTCCCGCGTCGTTTTCCCGCGCTCTTGCACCCAGAAGTTGTCATTTTCCTTTTTTAATAATGTCTTTCTAAAATTTAGGCTTGCAAAAATGTCGAAAATCCTTATAATATGATAAGTCTGCTATTGGGGGACTTTTCGTCCGCCGCCCTTTTCAGTACCGGCGGCGGCGCGTGCGGTGCTCTCTGCGTGGGATCTCCTGGCGCGGAAAGGGCTTGTCAATGAGAATGATATCGTCCCCGATCTGCTTGATACACTCCCATGGGATGCAGTATTCCTCTCCCCGGCCGAACAGCCCGAAAAAACGGTACGGCCCGGGAATGATGAGTGCGGTGAGCTGCCCGTCCGGCAGCCTGCATTCCACGTCGCCCACATAGCCCAGGCGGCAGCCGTCGCAGATGTTGATGACCTCCTTGCAGCGGAAGTCGGCAAAGCGGCAGTTCATGCGCATCCCCTCCTGTTCCCTTTCATTGTATTTCCGGAACAGGAAGTCCTATCCCTCGCATTTCCCGCGACTTCTCTCCGGGCTATGCCGGAGAGAAAATTTTTTCTACGGAGGTTCCCCCACATGACAGAGATCCAGCTCAATATGTACCATGCCCTCGCGCTTGGCGCCGCCATGTACGCCCTCGGCCTGGTGCTGACGAAGAAGATCCCCGTGTTCAGCCGCTTCTGCATCCCCGCTCCCCTGGTCGGCGGTCTGTGCTTCGCGATCCTCAACACCATCCTCTATGCCACGGGCACGGCGGTCATCACCTTTGACGACACACTGCAAACGGTCTTTATGGTCTTCTTCTTCACGACCGTCGGCTTCACTGTGTCCATCCCGATGCTGCTCAAGAGTGGCAAATCCGTCATCATGCTCCTTATTTTGAGCGTTGTGATGATCATTTTGCAGAATGTCGTCGGCAGCGGCGTGATGGCGCTGATGGGCAAAGATCCGCTCTACGGTCTCGCCTGCGGCTCTATCGCGATGATTGGCGGCCCCGGCACGGCGGCGGGTATTGGTCCTGACCTTGACGCGGCCGGTGCCATCGGCGGCACGACGGTCGCCGTCGCGGCGGCGACGTTCGGCCTCATCTTCGGCTCGCTCCTCGGCGGCCCGATCGCCCGCAAGCTCATCGTCAAGAACCACCTGCGCGACGAGCTCGCAGAGCAGACGGTGGAAGAGGATGTCGACGACACGCATTACAACACCCACGCCAATAACTTTGTCTACGGTTTCCTGCTGCTGATGTTCTGCGCCGGCGTCGGCAACGTCGTCAGCGTTCTGCTCACGAACCTCTGCGGCTTCAGCTTCCCCATTTACATTGGTTCGATGCTCGTGGCCGTCGTCATCCGCAACGTGATCGACCACTTCAAGATCATGGAGTTCCCCGCCGCCGAGATCAGCACGATGGGCAACATGTTCCTCGCGATTTTCCTCTCGATGGCACTCTCGGGCCTCAAGCTCTGGCAGCTCGTCGATCTGGCGCTGCCGATGATCGTCGCCCTCGCCGCCGAGGTGCTGCTGATGGTCGTCTTCTCGCTACTGGTCGTCTTCCCGGTCATGGGCCGCGATTACGACGCCGCGATGATCACCGCCGGCTTCATCGGCTTCGGCATGGGCGCCACGTCCAACGCCATGGCCAACATGCAGGCCGTTTCCCGCCGCTACGGTCCCTCTCCCTCGGCCTACTTCGTCATCCCGATGGTCGGCGGCCTCTTCAACGACTTCTTCAACGCTGCGATCATTGCATTCTGTATCGGTCTTCTTGCGTGAGAACCGTTTGAGGGCGCAAAGTCCATCGAAGCGCGCCGAACGATAAAAAATATCCCCGCCTCCCGTTTCGTATGTTTCCGCCGCGTGCGGACATACTGAAAGCACTATGCACGGGAGGCGGGGATTCTTTTTATGCTTGGCAAGGTGGAGATCTGCGGCGTGAACACGACGAAGCTGCCGACGCTGACCGCCGCGGAGACGGACGCGCTGCTTCATCGCGCAAAGGACGGCGACGCAGCCGCGCGCGAAAAGCTCGTCGAGGGCAATCTGCGGCTGGTGCTGTCGGTCATCCAGCGCTTTTCCGGCCGAGGGGAAAACGCGGACGACCTCTTTCAGGTCGGCTGCGTGGGGCTACTAAAGGCCATCGACAACTTCGACACTTCGCAGAATGTTCGTTTTTCCACCTACGGCGTGCCGATGATCATCGGCGAGATCCGGCGGTATCTGCGCGACAACAGCTCCATTCGCGTCAGCCGCTCGATGCGCGACACGGCCTACCGCGTCTTACAAGCGCGTGAAAAGCTCCAGCGCGAGCAGCAGCGCGAGCCCACGGTCGAGCAGATCGCGCGCGAGCTCGGCATCCGGCACGAGGAGGTCGTCTTCGCCATGGACGCCGTATGCGACCCCGTATCGCTCTTTGAGCCCATCTACTCCGACGGCGGCGACGCCGTGTGCGTCATGGATCAGGTGCGCGACACCAAGAACACCGACGAGGACTGGCTCGAGCAGATCGCGCTCAAAGAGGCCATGGCGCGCCTGAGCGAGCGCGAGCGCCAGATCCTCGCCCTGCGCTACTCCGACGGCAAAACACAGATGGAGGTCTCAAGCGAGATTGGCATCTCGCAGGCGCAGGTCTCGCGCCTTGAGAAAAACGCCATCAAGAGCATCAAGAAGAATATGTAGACTCAGGCAAAAAGGAGCGGAAACGTTTTCGCTCCTTTTTCCGTTTCTTCTCTTGACTTTATCCGCCATTTTATTACAATATAGTATGTATTTTTGCGCCGGTGGGATGCTCCTCCGGCAAATCCGGATCAAACGGAGGTTCCTTCCATGCATTACAACGTCATCATCATTGGCGGCGGCCCCGGCGGCATCTTCTCCGCCTACGAGCTGACAAAGGATCGCAGCGACCTGCGCGTCGCCGTGTTCGAGGCCGGTCACAGCCTTGAAAAGCGCCACTGCCCCATCGACGGCGACAAGGTCAAGTCCTGCATCCGCTGCAAGAGCTGCTCGATCATGAGCGGTTTCGGCGGCGCGGGCGCATTTTCCGACGGCAAATACAACATCACCAACGACTTCGGCGGCACGCTGCACGAGTACATCGGCAAAAAGCAGGCGCTCGACCTCATGCACTATGTCGACGAGATCAACATGGCCTACGGCGGCGAGGGCACGAAGCTCTACTCCACCGCCGGCACGAAGTTCAAAAAGCTCTGCATCCAGAATAAGCTCAACCTGCTCGACGCCTCCGTCCGCCATCTCGGCACGGACGTGAACCTCGTCGTGCTCTCGAACCTCTATGACCTGCTCAAGGACAAGGTCGACTTCTACTTCGATTCTCCCGTCACCACCATCGCCCGCGAGGGCGAAGGCTACCGTGTCACCGTCGGCGAGACGGACTACACCTGCGACAAGTGCATCGTCTCCGTCGGCCGCGTCGGCAGCAAGTGGATGGAGGGCGTGTGCCAGGAGCTCAAGATCCCCACGAAGTCGAACCGCGTCGATATCGGTGTGCGCGTGGAGATCCCCGCCGTCGTCTTCTCCCACCTGACCGACGAGCTCTACGAGAGCAAGATCGTCTACCGCACGGAAAAGTTCGAGGACAACGTCCGCACGTTCTGCATGAACCCCAACGGCATCGTCGTCAACGAGAACACGAACGGCATCGTCACGGTCAACGGCCACAGCTATGAGGATAAGTCCCTCCAGACCGAGAACACGAACTTCGCGCTTCTCGTCGCCAAGCACTTCTCCGAGCCGTTCAAGGATTCCAACGGCTACGGCGAGTCCATCGCGCGCCTGTCCAACATGCTCGGCGGCGGCGTCATTGTTCAGCGCTTCGGCGATCTCGTCCGCGGCCGCCGCAGCACGGTCAAGCGCATCGAAGAAGGCCTCGTCACGCCGACGCTCGCGGCGACCCCCGGTGATCTGAGCCTTGTGCTGCCCAAGCGCATTCTGGACGGCATCATCGAGATGATCTACGCGCTCGACAAGATCGCGCCAGGCACCGCAAACGACGATACGCTCCTCTACGGCGTGGAGGTCAAGTTCTACAACATGGAGGTCGCGCTCGACGAGCACCTTGAAACGCCGTACAAGGGGCTCTATGTCATCGGCGACGGCAGCGGCATTACGCATTCGCTGTCGCACGCATCGGCGAGCGGTGTTTATGTTGCCAGAGAGATTCTGGAAACGGTTTAATTTTCTGCTTTGCAGAAGTTGAAATGTTCCCTGCACCGTGCAGGGGACTCGTGGAAAAGGGGGTATTCTCTCACGTGAGAGAATACCCCCTTTTGATCCCCCAAGAGAACGGCAGGGGCGTTTCGATCTCGCCCCTGCACCCCTAA
>NZ_JPJG01000051.1 GCF_000765235.1 Oscillibacter sp. ER4
CCCCCCCCCGCAGCTCCGACGCCCATGCGCTTGATGTCCTCGATGGTCATGGTGTCGTAGTGCTTGGAGGCTGCCGCTCTGGTGCCGCGGTTCTGATAGCTCCACGGAGGATCGGCGTAGATGATGCTGTACTTCTTGTCAGGGAGTGGGATCATGGGTGTCCTCCTTTCCGAGCGTTTCCGGCTCGATGCCGCGCAGGAACTTGATGAAGCCGGCCGTTGCCGGTACTTCGTAGCGGGAGAGCTCTGCGTGCGTCATGTACTTGCGGCCGTAGATCTCGGCCATGTCGCGCCAGACGGGCCACGGCACGCGGTAGAAGTCCGTCAGGCTCACGGAGACGAGCACGAAGGCGACGGCGCCGAGTTTGTGATGGGCCTCGAGGTCGTCCTGCTGCTCTTGGGTGAGCCGGCGCTGCTCGATGCGCTCGTCGTCGGTGTGCTTGGCCTCGAAGTAGATGCTCCGGCCGCCCTTCAGGGTGCCGCCATAGTCCGGCTGGGCCTGCTTGGTGTAGCAGGCGAGAAACTGGCCCTTGCGGTTCTTGGCGCCGAGGGGCTTCATGGGCTCCGGCGTCTTTTCGATCTTGGCGAGGCCGCGGCTGAGGTAGTAGTCGCACGAGGCCGAGATGATATTCTCAAAGTAGCCGCCGGCGACTCTGGCCTGCTTGCCGCGGATCTGCGCCATCATGTGTTTTTCGGCTGCGTATGGCGTCGGGTCGTTGTAGCCCTCCGCGTTCTTTCTCGGGTCGTACTTCGTCACGGCGTTCAGCCTCCGATCTCGATGTGGACGCCCGGATCGGAGATCAGGCGGTCGGCGAGCTCGAGGATGACGCTGCCATCCAGCTCGATGCTGATGGGGCCGTGGTCGAGGTGCTGGTTGCAGACGGCCATCGCCCTGAAGGCGGGCAGGTGCAACGTGACGCTGCCGATGTCCGGCTTGTCCTCCTCGCTGTTTTCCAGCTCCTCGTCCAGCTTCAGCTCGCTGATGGCCTCGAAGCCGTTGCGGACGGGGATGCCGTGCGCCGTGGCGAGCTCGATCTCCGCAGCCATGCCGGCCGAAGGGTGGTCAATACCGAAGGCCCACAGCTCGGAGCAGCCGAGCACCAGCTCGCTGCCGATCTTCAGGGCCAGCTCACGCTCCTCGGGGACGTTGTCGTCCATGAACTGCGTGAGATAGATGTGCGGGGTGACGGGGATGACGCCCTTCTCCACAGCCGCACGGCTGTACTCCTTGGCGCGCTGGATGTTGTTCTCGTAGTCCCCGCGGCACGGGGAGCAGATGTAAACCTTTTTCATGTTGTTCCTCCTATCGTGAGCGCCAGCTCTGGCCGGTGAGGGTGATGCCCCTGCACATTTCCATGAGCCGGTCGATGGTGGCCCGGGCCGTCATGCTGTCGTGGCTTTCCCGCGGCGTCATGCGGTCGATCAGGGCCTCGGTGTCGTAGTTGGTGGTCACTATGGTCGGCAGGTATGCCTCATAGCGGCCGTTGATGATGTTGTAGACCGTGGAGATCGCCCACTCGGTCGGCGGCTCCTTGCCGATGTCGTCGATCACGAGGAGCGGGACGGTCTTGTAGATCTTCAGGACGTCGCTCTCGCTGCCGCCGGTCGCGGAGTAGGTGCGCTTGATGCGCTCCAGCAGGTCGATCATCGTCATGCAGATGACCGGCTTGCCCTGTGCGATCAGGTGGTTGGCGATGGCCGCGGCGAGGTGTGTCTTGCCGGTGCCCGGCGGGCCCGCTATGAACAGACCATTGCGGCCGGGTTCCTGACGGCCGGGCTGCGGCAGCATGGCGTCGAAGCCTTCGGCATAGCGCCGGGCGGCCGCCGCTGCTCGCTTGTTGTCGTCGGTGAGCTGGAAGGTGGAGAAGGTGCGCCGCAGGAAACGGTCGCCCATGCCTGACTCGCCGACGATGCGCTTGATGCGATCCCGCATTTTCTTCTCCTCCTCAGCCTTGGCGGCTGCGGCCTCAGCAGCTTCGCGCTCTGCCTTCGCCTTCTCATAGGTAGCCACGGCCTCGGGGCAGGTGCATCGCTCGGCTCCGTAGGGAGGCCAGAGGATGCGGTTGCCGAGCTGGATGCCCTTGTGGTAGCGCAGGGCGCCGCAGAACTCGCAGGGGACGGGCTCAGGGACTCCGGGACGACCGGCGAGGCGCTCGTCGTTGCTCCAGATCCAGTTACCGGCGTCACTCGTCGTCGGCTGGCTTGAAGCCCTTGCCCCAGTCTCGGCCGGAGCTGTCGGGCTGTTCAGGATCTCGCTGATTTTCTGCACCTTCGTTCACCTCCTCATTGTCCCAGTAGCCGCCGTTGAGCCATGTGCTCGGGTTCGGTATGTAGCGCCCGTTCTCCCGGCGCCATTGGTCGCTCCGCTTCTGAGCGTCGACCGCCTGCATGATCCTCTCGTGGAGCTCAGCGGTGGGCTTGATCTTGTTCCACGCCTTCAGAGCGTACTGCTTGCCGGTCTTTTTCGGGTAGGCTTTCCAGAACTCGAGAAATCTGGCCTCGACGAGCGACTTCGTGCCGCCGTCACTCCCCTCGTCAGAGGGGGAAGGGGGTGTATTACCTTCTCTTGTCTTATCTTCTCTACTCTGGTCTACTCTGCCTCCGGCTTTCTTGCGGCTGTTTGCCGGTTGTCCGGCGGTCGGCGTTGGGTCGTCCGGCGAGGCGTCGGCAGACGCCGCAGCAGCGGCCCGGCGACTGCGGGAGCGCTCTTTCTCGGCTTGCCGCTGGTCGATCAGCTTGCCGGCGTACTCGTACCAGTCGTGGATCTCGAGTGTCCCGTCCTCTTTTTCGTCGATCCAGCCCGCCCGGATCAGCGTTTTCGCCAGCTTTTCGGGGTCTCCGTCCCACTGAGCGGCCCGCGAGATCATGCGCGGCGTGATGTCGACGAGGCTGCCGGTCGGGGCGTTGTCGAGGGCCCACAGCCAGAACGAGACGAGCAGCCCCATCATGTGCGGCGGCTCGACTTCGAGCTGGTCAGCAGCGTCGAACAGTTTGCGGTGATCCTTGAGTGTCTGATGCACTTGCAGCCATGCCACGGTCGTCACCTCCTTTCTGTGGTCGTTGGTTTGTGGCCTGTTTTTGGTCGTCTGCCGGTCGTCCGGCGGTCAGGTTAAAAGGGAAGGCCGCCATTGTCCTCGATCTCCGTGAAGTCGCCAGAGCCCTCGGAGTAGCCCGGATCGGCGAAGTCGCTGCCGGAGCTCTGGCCGCCGTCCTTCTTGCTGTCGCAGAAGTGGACGGAGTCGACCGTGATCTCGACGGCTTTGCGGCGGTTTCCGTCCTTGTCCTCGTAGCTGCGGCTCGTGAGCTCGCCCTCGACGAGGACGAGGCGGCCCTTGCTCAGGTACTTGCAGACGAACTCGGCCTGTGCGCGCCATGCGACGCACTCGATGAAGTTGGTGATCTTCTTGCCGTCCTTGGTCTTGCGGCCGGTGTCGCTGGCGAGGGTGAAGCTGGTGATCGCCGTGCCCTGCTGCGTGTACCTGAGCTCAGGGTCGGCGGTTAGACGGCCTTGGAGGCCGGTGTGGTTATACATTAGGCGTTTCCTCCTTGCTGGTTATGCTGTGCGGCCGCGTTGTCGAGGGACGTGCAGATCTCGTCGTACTCTTGGCGGGTCAGGGTGGCCGGATCCTGCTTTTTGTACTTCTCCACGATCCGGGCGTTGGTGCGCTCCTTGGTCATTCCTGCGGCCTCTGCCTTCTTGTAGAGGCGTGCGAGCTGCGCGTCGCTCAGGCGGCCGGAGCCCTGCCCCTGACGCCCCTGCGTGGCCTGCTGGCGGCCTCCAGCGCCGGATCCTTTGCCCTGCGCGCCGAAGTCACTGTTGTCGGGGTCGTCCTCGCCTTGGTCGACGGTGAACTTCTCGAAAAGGTAGTATTTCAGGGCGTAGGTGTGGGCCGCACCCTTGGCCTTGGCCGGGTCATCGTTCCAGCCGACGGCGTGGACGGTGGCCTCGATGGTCTCGTCGTCGTTGTCGAGGTTCAGCCAGCGGATCGTCAGGTCGGCCTCGTAGAGGAACATGAGCTTGTCGCCGTTGCGGGTCTTGGTCTGCATGGTGATCCAGTAGACCGGGTCGCCGTTCTCTGCGTGGCGGGTGGCCTGCTCGCTGATGACGTCGAAGTCGACGCCGAGCTCGTTCATTATGGGGGTGATTTTCTCCCACACGTCGTAGATCTTGGCGTACTTGTAGCTGACGCCGTCGCTGTGCTGCTTCTTGACGATCTCCGGGCAGGCTTTCCGCATTTCGACGAGCTTCTGCCGGAGTGTCAGGCAGGCGGCTTCAGGAGGGGCCGCAGCAGCGGCCGCCTCGGTTTTCTTGGTTTCTGCCATGTCGGTGCCTCCTTACACGTCGACCGTGAAGATGCCCGGGGTCTCGTAGACGGTGACGCCCTCCACGATCTCGCCGGTCTCGGTCAGGGTTGCGATGTCGCCGGTGTAGCTGAGCAGCTTCTTCAGGTCTGCCCAGCGGGTCGACTCCTCGACCTTCACGAGCTCGCCGTAGCCGTTAGCCTTGAGCCACGGCACCAGTTTGGCCTCGTCGAGCTTGGTCTTGGTGGTGCCCTTCTTGAAGGTCAGGGTGCCGGAGAGGAGGCGGTACTTCTCCGTCGTCTTGGTCTCCTTGTGGGGGACGGTGGCGAAGAAGTCGGCCAGACAGCTCGTGAGGTACGAGGTGCCGTTCTCCATGCGCTTGCGGGCGGCGGCGACTTTCTCGTTGATGGCCGCGATCTGCTCGTCGGCCAGAGCCTTCAGGCGGTCGTACTCGCTGCGCTCGTCGGCAATCTTGCGGATGGCCCAGTCAGCACAGCGGTCGTCAGTGATACGGAATGGGGCGCGCTCGCCCTCTGCGACGGCGCCGAGGTCGACCTGCTCCAGCTCGTCCAGCGTGGCAGCAGGCAGCAGCTCGGGCTCCTGCGTGGTGGTGGCCTCGACGTCTGCCTGCTCGGCAGCGAGGGCCGCGGTGGTCTTATCGCTCATTGTTGTGCTCCTTTCTCTCGGTGACGTTGAAGGTCAGCATCACGCCGCAGGTGACAGGGGTGACGCTCTCGAGCTCGAGGTCGCGGCCGCTGCGGAGGTGCAGGGTCTCGCCCGGCTTCATTTCGGTGAGGTGTTTCATCTGGTGCTCCTTTCTGCAAAGAAACGGTGCCCGCCTTCCTCGATGACGAAGATCTGGCTCTCGTGGAAGTCGCTGGTCACGAGGGCGGGGTTGTAGAAGTAGAGGATCGGCTCGTCCACGACGGTCTCGCCTCGGTCGAATACGGCCGCGACGGCGTCCTTGACGCGCTGCGTGGGATCCGGCCGACTCTTGGTGTAGCTATAAAGGACGACGGCCTCAGAGGGCTCGACGCCGCGCTTCTCGGCTGCGTTGAGGATGCACTGAGCGACGAGCATCTGGCCCTCGAAGGACTCCCCGCCGGCCTCGGCCATGACCACGCGCTCGACGACGTTGCGCTCGGCGTCGGTCAGATGGTAGCGCACGGCGGGCTCGGTCGGCTCCACGGTCTCAGCGGCCGGGGTGGGGGTGTCCGGGTTGTATGCGCCGACGGTGTTGGTCGGCGGCAGGATGTTGGTCTCCTGCTTGCTGCCGGCCGGGGTGGTGAAGATTGCCACAGAGATGCCGCCCAGCAGAAGGACGGCAGCGGCCAGCGTGGTAGCTCTCAGGGCTTTCCTCTTGGCACGGCGGCGCCGGCGTGTTATACTTGCGGTGCGGGATCCGTATGCTGGCAGGCTGCTGGTTCTTCTCGCATGGGTCGCCCGGTCGCAACGGGCGGCCCTTTCTTTTGTGGTTTCCATTGGTTTCTCCTTTCACTGAGCCCGTGCGACGGTCAGATCACAGAGGGCGTGAGTGAGGTCGCTGAACTCGGTCTCTCGGACGGTGTCAGCGGTCAGCAGCACGAGGTAGTCGTTGTCGTAGTAGTCGATCTCGGGGTGCCGCTGCCGGTTTACTTCGTTTTTGTGGCGGGCGTAGGGCTCGGCACGGTTCCAGACGTCGTCAGGGATCCAGCGGTCGAGGTGATCCTCGACGCGCTCGCGCAGCTCCTCGCTCGTGATCGTGATCTCCGGGCTCATGCTGTCACCTCCGCGCCACGCGGGCCGGGAGCGTCTGCTCCGGGCGAGTCAGGCCCTTGCTGAAGCTCTGCGGCTCATATCTGACGCCCACGATCCGGCGGCCGCTGACGCCGTACTTGGGGTTGTAGCCGAACAGGTTGACGTAGCTGCCGAGATCCTCGCGCTCGTCGTCCATCGCCTTCAGCACCTCGAACAGGGCCAGCACGTCGTCGATGGCGCGATGGCTGTTCTGCACCTTGCCGGTGAGGTCGTAGGCGATGATCGCGTTGGCGAGCTTGTGCGGGTAGGCCCTGCGGTCTTTGTAGACCGTCAGGCTGTCCAGCCAGTCGATCCGGCCGACCTTCTGGCCGCGGAGTAGGCCACGGAGAAAACAGGCGTCAAACTGTGCATTGTGGGCGATCATCAGCGTCGGGCCGTTCTGCATGAGCTTGGCGATCTGTCCGGCTGCCTTGACCGGCTGCACGCCCTCGGTCTGGAGCTGCTCGTCGGTGATGCCGGTCAGGCTGACGATGTTCTCCGGGAGGGTCTCGCCCTCGGGCAGCTTGATGAAGGCGTCCATCTTGCCGGCGATCCGCAGGCCGCCTGTGGCCGTGCGCTCCACGCGCAGGGCGGCGAGCTCGATGATCTGGTCGTTGTCAAAGTCGAGGCCGCTGGTCTCGGTATCAAACACGACGAGGGCCTTGTAGCGGTCGAGCAGGGTGGAGAGGTTACTCATGCCGGGCCTCCTTCTCGCGGGTAGCTCTCAGGGTGCCGAGCATAAACGAGAGGGCCGTGGTCAGTTGATCCTCGGTGGCGAAGGTGCCGCCGAACTGCTCGGCCAGCGCCGCGATGATCTCGCCGGCGTGCTCCGGCGTGACGTCGTCGGTGGCTTCGTCGTCCTCGATGGAGATCAGGAGATCGGAGTCCAGATAACAAGCGGGGCGCAGGCCGCAGTCGCCGAAGTAGGCGTAGTACCCGTCCAGAGTGCCATCGGCGTCGACGCCGCGGGCGAGTGACTCGTAGCCGTTAGACTTCGTGCTGAAGGCGGTGGAGAGCCACCACCAGTCGTCTGCGTTGGGGATGACGTCGCGGTTACGCCGGTACTGGTCGACCGTCAGCAGGAAGATGGTGACGGTGCAGGTGCCGTAGTCCTTCAGGCCGTCGTCGGTGGTCAGGTCGAGCTCCGTGGTCAGGAAGGCGTTGGGGCCGTTCACGTCCTCGAGCAGGTTGTCGAGGTAGGCGCCGTTGAGGTATTCCTTGCTGCTGGCGACGGCGAAGTTGTTGCAGTTGCCCTCGTCAAAGGCTCGGGTCTCGATGATGTCCTTGCTCAGGCAGAGGGCGCGGCCGTCATCATTCTCCAGCAGGATCCAGCTCTGGCCGGCATAGTCGAAGGCCGTGCCGCGGGCGGCGTTCTTGAGTGCGATCTTTTTCATGGGGTTGCTCCTTTCGTTCTCTGCGACCGAGCCTTCTGGCTGGCCTGAATGTTCGGTAGGGTCTCGCCGGCGCGGAGCCGGCTCTCACAGTGCGGGCAGATGTAGCCGGTGCGGGGGATCTTCTGGTAGATGCTGACGTTCCAGTCGAGCCCGCAGCCGACGCACTTGGCTGTCATGGGCCTCCACCTCCTTCCGCAGCCAGAGCCTCGAAAACATAGCGCCGGATGCGGTTGCGGTGCTTCTTCCGGGTTCTGGCTTTCTTTGCGTGAGCTGCGAGGTGCAGCCACTTCGGCGGCACTCCGATGGCCTTGGCCGATACCTTCCAGAGCTTTTTGAGGGCGGAGAGCACGACGTTGATGACCGGCTTCAGGGCCTCGGCCAGCTTGGCGGCGATTTCCCGCAGAGCGTCGGCCAGCTTCTCGAAGGCTTCGCGGGCCTGCTGCATCTTCTCACGATCGGCGAGCGTCATGCTGCCGTCGTAGACGTAGGGGCTCAGCTCGTCGTCGCCTCCGTCGGCCAGACGCTCACAGAACGGGAGGCCGGCAGCTTCGGCAGCCTTGCGGCCCTCCTCGAGGGCGTCCCGGCCTTGCGTGACTTCGCAATAGTCCGCGAGGCGGTTGCGGCCGCCTTCGTAGTGCCAGCGGATCCCGGCGGCGATCTCGTCGATGGTCATGTCCTCACCGAAGTGGCCGCAGTAGTAGCCGTTGACGATGACGGCGTCCGGGTCTGCCTTCAGGATCCCGATGGCCTCGTTGAGGTCGTCAGTCTCCCACTCGCCGTTCCAGATGTCGCTCCAGATTGTCAGGGCGTTCCACGAGCGGCCGGTGCGATACACGATTGTCCAGCCGATGCCGTCGCGGATCTCCGCGGCGAAGTCTCGGGCGATGTCTCTCAGTGCTGCCATGCTGGCGCCTCCTCTCTGGTGATGTGCACGACGGTGACGAGGTCGTCGATCTCGTGCTTGGTGGTGTATGTGTCCCGCTCGTCGAGCCCGATGTGCCGCAGCAGCGTCTCGGGCCCGTCCAGCAGGAAGGCGGTGACGGCCACGGCGTTCAGCCGGTAGACCGTGACCTCCACGGTGCAGCGGGCGTCGTCCTCGTCCAGCGTGGACGGGAACGAGGCCCGGCAGACTGGGGTCGCCTCGTATCTGAAGGCGGTCGCGCGGTTCTCGCCGGCGATGATGTCCTTCACGAACTCCTCGAAGGCTTTGCGAGGGATTGAGCTGCGGTACTTGTCCAGCGTGACGTCGGCGAGCTGCCGGATGGCTTTGGTGTTCATGCTCGTCACCTCACTTTATCTCGTGGATCAGAGTCCTGAAGTGGAAACACTGGATGTTATAGCCGCCGGCTCCGATGGTCTGGATCTTTGCCTTGCCCTCCGTGCCGACGATGATGCCGTTGATGTCGCCCTCGGGGCCTATGTAGAGCGCCGCGGCGTCGGTGATGGTTCCGACCGTGCTCATAATGCGGCCGATCAGGTCGAGCAGCTTGGCCCGCTTTTCTTCTTCCATCGTCTTTTCGAGCCATGCCTCGCGCTCGTCCTCGTTGTGGATCTCCAGCAGCTTGAGCGTGATCTGGTCGCCCGCTTCGCGGAGCTTCTTCTGGATCTGGTGATATTCCAGCCCGCGCTCACTCAGGAAGGCGTCGACGTCGCGGCGCGGCCAGAGGTTTGCGAGGTCGTAGTCGGTCAGCTCGCGGCCCTTGTAGAGCTCGCGGTACTTCTCGAGAGAGGGGAGTGTCTGAAGCGCCTCCAGCCGGGCGGCCCGTTCCTTTGCCTTCAGATCCTTGCGGTACTCGATGAAGCGGATCCGCTTCTCTCGGTAGTAGCCGATCGCGTGCTGTTTCCAGTTTTCGAGGAAGTCCTTCAGGATCTCCGGGGTGTTTGCCTCGAGGTAGGCGTCGCGGGTGATGCGGGTGTTGAGCTTGTCCTGCCAGTTTTTGAGGATCTCGCGGGCCTCGGCCAACTTGGAGGTCGCGCTCTTGATGTCCTCACGCTTGATGCTGATGTCGAAGCGGTCGGCGCCTTTTTCAATCATTTTGGCGAGCTGGCTGTTGTGCTTCTTGAGTACGGCCTCGCGCTTCGCCACGCGGCCCTCGGCGTCGATGACCTTCTGCTCGAGCTCTTTCTGTGTCATGGTGGTCTCCTTTCGTCTTGGCCCGGCCGGAGCCGGGGATCTTGGTGGTGTCGAGTCCCTGAAAAGCAGAAACACGACCGCCGGATCGCTTCAGAGAGCAGCGCGGAGGGGGTGCGCAGCTCGTCCATTTTCAGCGTCGGGGTCGTGTGATCGTTTTCATGTTGGGCTCTCCTTTCTTCGGCCCGGCGCTGCCGGGTGTTCTTGGCTACTGTGCGGCCGGTGCTCGTTTACCTCTGCGCTTGAAGCTCTCACGCAGTCGCCTCTCGGCGAGCTCTGCGCTGTACCCTTCGCGCTGGTTGGCGTCCAGCGCGCCGGTCGCGCCTCGCTGGAGCTCCTTGTAGATCGTGGTGTGGTGGACGCTCAGGCGGGCCGCGATGTCGACCGGCCGATCTCCGAGCAGATGCCACGCCTCGATCTTCTTCCTGTCCTCGAAGGTCAGGTAGCGGTACTTTCCCGTCAGTCTCACCTCCGTCCTATGGGGTTGTAGTAAAGAAAAAACGCACAGCCGACTCACTTGAGTCTCTGTGCGTTTAATGATAATGGACAGCCAGCGTGTGCTGCCGCGCTTTCCTCATTGACAATTCGACGGGGAATGCTATAATCTGCTATGTCTGAAAAAATGTAAAATTGAATCGCAGAGGTGCCGCCGCGAGGCGGAGAATAGAGAATCCGGTGCGAATCCGGAACGATGCAGTCACTGTGTACGGGAACGGCCTGCGTAGCCACTGGGAAACTGGGAAGGGCAGCGCCGCGATGAACGAAGTCAGGAGACCTGCCTCTGCGGGAATCTCAAGCCCGCTGCACACAGGCTGATATTTCTGCGAGTTTACCCGCGGCGCGTTTTTTTCGCGGCGCGGTGTTGCTGGTTGGAATCGTGAGAGCGGCTGTGGGTCACCATGGCCGCTTTTATATTTCTTTCAGAACGATTTTTGAAGAAGAAGGTAAAGAGAAACATGAAAAAAGCACTTGCAATCCTGCTCACAGCCGTAATGCTGCTGGGCGTGCTGACCGCCTGCGGCAGCAAGAAGGACGACGCTGCCGACGACACGCAGAACACGGAGGACGCCGACAAGGCCGCGGCCGACAATGTCGCCGCGCTCATTGACGCGATCTATGTTCAGGAGCGCACCGATGAGACCGACGCGCAGTGCGAGGCTGCCAAGGCTGCCTGGGACGCGCTGACCGACGAGCAGAAGGCCATGGTCGAGGGTGAGGAAGCGAGCCCTGAGTACTTCGGCCTTGACACGGGCGATGCGTCCAAGGACAATCCCCGCAATCAGGATGACATCGGCGAGAACGAGCTTCTGGTCGTTTCCTTCGGCACGTCCTACAACGACAGCCGCGTCAACGATATCAAGAGCATTGAGGACGCCCTGCAGGAGGCCTATCCTGACTGGTCCGTCCGCCGCGCTTTCACGGCTCAGATCATTATCAACCACATTCAGGCCCGCGACGGCGAGAAGATCGACAACATGACCCAGGCGCTCGACCGCGCTGTGGCCAACGGCGTCAAGAACCTCGTCGTGCAGCCGACGCACCTGATGCACGGCGCGGAGTATGACGAAATGTGTGCTACCATCGACGAGTACCGCGACCAGTTCGAATCTGTCTCCATCGCAGAGCCCCTGCTCGGCGAGGTCGGCAGCGACGCGACCGTCATCAACGCCGACAAGGAAGTTGTCGCCAAGGCCATCACCGCCGCCGCGGTCGAGGCAAGCGGCTTTGACTCTCTCGAGGCTGCCAAGGAAGCTGGCGCCGCGTTCGTCTTCATGGGCCACGGCACCGCACACGTCGCCAAGGTCAGCTACAGCCAGATGAGCGCCCAGATGCAGAACCTTGGCTATGAGAACGTCTTCATCGGCACGGTCGAGGGCGAGCCGGAGGAGACCTCCTGCGAGTCCGTCATCGAGGCCGTCAAGGCCGCGGGCTACACCAACGTCATCCTGCGCCCGCTGATGGTCGTTGCGGGTGACCACGCCAACAACGACATGGCCGGCAGCGACGACGATTCCTGGAAGACTATGTTCGAGGCTGCCGACTTCACCGTCGACTGCCAGATCGCGGGCCTCGGCGAGATTGCCGACATCCAGGCGCTGTACATCGCCCACACCCAGGCCGCCATTGACGCCCTGAACGCATAAAAAGGAACAAAAAGGGGCTTCGAAGCGATTGTGCACCGCTTCGGAGCCTTTTCCAGATGGAGGTACTTCCCAATGAAAAGAACACTGACACTGATACTGACCGTGGTGATGCTCTGCACGCTGCTTTTCGGCTGCGGGCAGAAGAGCGAGGACGGCGATCCGCAGGACACGAACACCGAGCCCGCGCTTGCCGACGGCGTTTACACCGCGGATTTCAGCACCGACAGCAGTATGTTCCACGTGAACGAGGCATGCAAGGGCAAGGGTACGCTGACGGTCGAAAACGGGCAGATGACGATCCACATCAGCCTGCCGTCCAAGAGCATTCTGAACCTCTTCTGCGGCACGGCGGAGGACGCGCGGAAGGACGGCGCGGCGCTCTTGCAGCCCACGACCGACACCGTCACCTATTCCGACGGCCTGAGCGAGGAGGTCAATGGCTTTGATATCCCCGTGCCCGCGCTGGACGAGGAGTTCGACGTCGCCATCATCGGCACGAAGGGCAAGTGGTACGACCACAAGGTCTCCGTGACGAACGCCGTTTTGAAGGAAGACGACGCCGCCGCGCCCGCCGAGACGCTGGCCGACGGCACCTACACGATCGCCGTGACGCTCGAGGGCGGCAGCGGCAAGGCGAACATCCAGTCGCCCTGTACGCTGACGGTCGCGGACGGCAAAATGACCGCCACCATCGTCTGGAGCAGCAGCCACTATGACTATATGCTCGTGGACGGCGAGCGCTGCGACGTACTCTCGACCGAAAACGGCTCGATGTTTGAGATCCCCGTCGCCGCGCTGGATACGCCGCTTGCCGTGGTCGGCGACACCACCGCCATGAGCACGCCGCACGAGATCGACTACACGCTGACGTTCGACGCCTCAAGCGCCGAGGTGAACGGATGAGACGCCTGCCGCGCGCGCTTCTCACGCTGCTGGCCGTGCTGACGCTCTGCGCCTGCGGGAACAAAGCGCAGGACGGTTCGAACGGCGAAAATGCGGCGGTCGCGTGGGATGCTCTGTCGTTTGACAAGACCATGCCGCTTGACTACGCCGCGCAGTTTTCCGTTTCCTACGCGGGTGACGAGTACAAGTGCATCACCGTCGGGCAGGATCAGGAATTCCTGCTCGTGACGGAGGGCGCGGCCGTGCCCAGCGGCGTGCCGGAGGGCGTGACAGTTTTGCAGCAGCCGCTTGATGAAATTTATCTGGTCGCCAGCGCGGCGATGGACAGCTTTGCCCAGCTGGATGCGGTCGACAGCATCCGCTTCAGTGGACGCAAGGAGTCGGACTGGTACATCGAGCAGGCGAAGGCGGCCATGAGCGCGGGCGACATGCTCTACGCGGGCAAATACTCCGAGCCCGATTATGAGCTTATTTTGTCGCAGGGCTGCGATCTGGTGCTTGAAAACACGATGATCTACCACTCGTCCGAGGTCATCGAGCAGTTTGAAACGCTGGGCATCCCCGTGCTCGTGGAAATGTCCAGCTACGAGAGCGAGCCGTTTGGCCGCATGGAGTGGGTCAAGCTCTACGGCGCGCTGCTCGGCAAAGAGGACGAGGCCGCGGTGCTGTTTGAGGAGAAAATGGACAGCGTTTCGGGCATTCTGGGCGCTGCGCCCACGGGAAAGACCGTCACATTCTTCTATGTGATGAGCAACGGCGCGGTCAATGTGCGAAAGTCGACGGACTATGTCGCTAAATCCATCGCCATGGCGGGCGGGGAATACGTCTCCTTTGACAACACGGAAGAGGAGAACGCCCAGTCCACCGTCACCATCCAGATGGAGGCATTTTACAGCGGCGCGCACGACGCAGATGTGCTCATCTACAACAGCATCATCGACGGCGGGCTTACGACGATTGACGAGCTTTTAGCGCTCGAACCGCTGCTTGGCGACTTTAAGGCCGTGCAGAACGGGAACGTCTGGTGCCTGACGAAGGACTTTTATCAGGAATCGCTCGAATTGAGCGACCTCGTCGTGGATCTCCACACCGTTTTAAGCGGGGCGGATACGCCGCTCCGGTTTTTGACAAAGCTGCAATAATTTTTGACTGGAAAGTTGAAACAGACAGGAGGGACGAGCATGGAGCAGAAGCGGAGAACACGGACGTGGTGCGGCTTTTTGCTGCTGTTCGTCCTTTTGGCTGTTTTTTTGATCTGGAATTTATTCGCGGGCAGCGTGCAGCTCTCCGCGTCTCAGATAGGACAAATTCTGCTCGGCGGCGGGGATGACCTGACGCAAAAGCAGATCATTATGCAAATTAGATTGCCGCGCATGGCGTCGGCGCTCATTTTAGGCGGTGCGCTGTCCGTGTCGGGGTATCTTCTGCAAACGTTTTTCCACAATCCCATCGCGGGGCCGTTCGTGCTGGGCATTTCGTCGGGCGCGAAGCTCGCGGTGTCGATCGCGATGATCGTTTTCCTCAGCCGCGGCGTCAGATCATCGTCAGCGCTGCTGATCAGCGCGGCGTTCATCGGCGCGATGCTCTCGATGGGCCTCATCCTGCTCATTTCGCAGCGGGTCAATCAGATGAGCCTTCTCGTCGTCTGCGGCGTGATGATTGGCTACATCTGCTCGGCGCTGACGGATTTTCTCGTCACGTTCGCGGACGATTCAAATATCGTGAACCTGCACAACTGGTCGAACGGTTCGTTTTCCGGCATGAAGTGGGAAAACGTGACGACGATGGCCTGGGTGTGCGGGATCGCGCTGATTTTGACATTTTTCCTCTCCAAGCCGATCCGCGCCTACCAGCTCGGCGAGGTCTACGCGCGCAACATGGGCGTGCCGATTAAAGCGTTCCGCGCGGCGCTCATCCTGCTCTCCAGCGTGTTATCTGCCTGCGTGACAGCCTTCGCGGGCCCCATTTCGTTTGTCGGCATCGCGCTGCCGCATCTGATGAAGGCACTCTTCAAAACGGCGGAGCCGCTTTTGCTGATTCCGGCGAGCTTCCTCGGCGGAGGCATCTTCTGCCTTGCGTGTGATCTCATCGCGCGCACGGCCTTTGCGCCCGCGGAAGTCAGCATCAGCTCGGTCACGGCGGTGTTCGGCGCGCCGGTCGTCATCTACATGATGGTGCACAGAAAGGCGGGGCGGGAATGAGCGGCTATTTGGAGACAAAGAATTTATCCGTCGGCTACCACGGCAAGCCCCTCATCGAGGATGTGTCCCTCTGCGTGCAGAGGGGAAAGATCGTTACGCTGATCGGGCCGAACGGCTCGGGCAAGTCGACGATCCTGAAAACCGTCATCGGTCAGCTGCCGGAGCTTTCCGGCACAGTGTATCTGGATGGCGAGACGATGCGCTCGCGCAGCCGCAACGACATCGCACGGCGCATGGCGATCTTGATGACCGCGCGCGTCGAACCGGAGCTCATGACCTGCCGCGATGTGGTCAGCTCGGGCCGCTATCCCTACACGGGAAGGCTCGGCGTCCTGCGGGACGAAGATAAGAAGATCGTCGAGCAGTCGCTTTCTCAGGTGGACGCGCTCGCGTTCGCCGACGCGCCGTTTTCCGCCGTCAGTGACGGCCAGCGGCAGCGCATTCTGCTCGCAAGGGCCCTGTGCCAGCAGCCGCAGCTTATCGTGCTCGACGAACCGACGAGCTTTTTGGACATCCGCTACAAACTGGAACTGCTCTCCGTCCTCAAGCGCATGGTGCGCGAAAACGACCTCGCCGTGCTGCTCTCGCTCCACGAGCTCGATCTGGCGCGGCGCATTTCGGACACAGTCATCTGCGTCGCGGGCGACCGCATCGACCGCATCGGCACGCCGGAGGAGATCTTCACGAGCGACTACATCGCGCAGCTCTATCACTTGGAGCGAGGGAAGTACGACGAGTGCTTCAGCACATTGGAATTTGTACCGTAGCGCATACGAGTAAAAACGCTTTATAGAGATTGCAGAAGGAGGGGAGACCATGCAGGAAGCGGTGCCGAGATTGCTCATTGCCGGGACGAACAGCGGGTGCGGCAAGACGACGGTGACCTGCGCGATCTTGCAGGCGCTCGTCAATGCCGGTGTGCCCGTCGCCGCGGCGAAGTGCGGTCCCGATTACATCGACCCCATGTACCACCGCGAGATCATCGGCGCGAAGAGCAGCAATTTAGACCCCTTCTTTTTTGACGATGACACGCTGCGTTTCCTCCTTGCGCAAAACGGCGCGAGGAAGGACGTGACGGTCATCGAGGGCGTGATGGGCTATTACGACGGCATCGGCCTCGACTCCTCGCGCGCGGGCACCTTTGAGGTCGCACAGCGGACGGAAAGTCCCGTCGTACTCGTGCTGAACGCGAAGGGCGCGGGACTGTCGGCGCTGGCCGTGCTCGACGGATTTCTGCACTTTGCAACGGAAAACCGCATCCGCGGCGTCATTCTGAACGGCTGCACTGCGATGAGCTATCCGACGCTCGCGCGGGCGATCGAAGAACGCTTCGGCATTCATGCCTGCGGCTTTCTGCCGCAGCTGCCGGACTGCTCGCTCGAGAGTCGTCACCTTGGCCTCATCACCGCGGCAGAGGTGGACGATCTGAAAGAAAAGATGCAGCGTCTCGCCGCCAAGGCGCGGGAGACGATCGACCTGGACGCGCTGCTGCAAATCGCGAAGAGCGCGCCGCCGCTTACATTCACGCCGCCGGACATTCCGGCGGCGGGCGAGCATGTGCGCATCGGCGTCGCGCGCGACAGGGCATTTTGCTTTTACTATGAAGACAGCCTGGAACTCCTGCGCCGCTTAGGGGCGGAGCTTGTGCCGTTCAGTCCGCTGTCAGATGAACGCTTACCGGAAGACCTGCACGGCCTGTACCTCGGCGGCGGATATCCCGAGCTCTACGCGGAGCGGTTGGAGGCAAACGCCGCCATGCGCGCTTCTATCCGCGCGGCGGTGGAAAGGGGACTGCCCTGCGTCGCCGAGTGCGGCGGCTTTATGTACCTGACGCAGTCCATCGCGGGACATGCGATGGCGGGCGTTTTATCGGGCAGCTGCTTCGACGCGGGGAAGCTGACGCGCTTTGGCTACGCGACATTGACGGCGCAGCGGGATTCGATGCTGTTTGCCGCGGGCGAGCAGATCCCCGCGCACGAGTTCCACCGCTGGGATGCGGAAAATCCGGGCGAGGACTTCCTCGCGGAAAAGCCGAGCGGAAGAAGCTGGCGCTGCGCGTATGCGGGCGAAACGCTCTACGCAGGCTATCCGCACTTCCACTTTTATGCAGACATCGGCGTTGCAGAGCGCTTTGTTGCCGCCTGCCGAAAGGAGAAACACCGCCATGAGCGAACCGATGAAACCGATGGAAATTGAACAGCGCAGCTTTGCGATCATCACCGAGCTTTTGGGCGATAGGGTGCTTGCGCCGGAAAACGAGCTTGTCATCAAGCGCGTCATCCACACGACGGCGGACTTTGACTATGCCGACAATCTGACATTTTCCGAGCACGCGGTGCAAAAGGGTATCGCCGCGCTGAAAAGCGGCTGCGACATCGTCACCGACACGCAGATGGCGAAAGCGGGCATCAACAAGACGATCCTCGCGAGCCTCGGCGGCGAGGTGCATTGCTTCATGTCCGACCCCGATGTTGCGCAGGAGGCGAAATCTTGCGGCGTGACGCGGGCGTTCGTTTCGATGGAAAGAGCGGCAATGCTGCAAAAACCCTGTATTTTCGCCATCGGCAACGCACCGACGGCGCTGCTGTCGTTAGAGCAGCTGATGGAAGAGGGAAAAGCCGCCCCCGCGCTCATCATCGGTGTGCCGGTGGGCTTTGTGAATGTGGAGATAAGCAAGGAGCGCATCATCGAAAAGGCGCGCGCGCCGTACATCGTCGCGCGTGGACGCAAGGGCGGCAGCAACGTGGCCGCGGCCATCTGCAACGCCCTGCTCTATCAGATCTGGCGGTAAAAAGATGGAAGAATATCTCGTAAAGGACGGTAAGCGCCTGCGCCTCGGCTACACAACCGGCTCGTGCGCGGCGGCTGCGGCCAAGGCTGCGGCGTGGATGCTGCTGACGGGCAGAAAAAAGGACACGATCCGGCTGCAAACGCCGAAAGGCATCGAGCTCAATTTAGACGTGCTGGACATTCAGCGGTCCGCGGACGAGGTGCGCTGCGCCATCCGAAAGGACAGCGGTGACGACCCCGACGTGACGCGCGGTACGCTCATTTTTGCCGCGGTGAGAAAATCGGCCACGCCCGGCGTGACCATCGACGGCGGCGAGGGCGTCGGCCGCGTGACGAAGCCGGGGCTCGACCAGCCCGTGGGCGAGGCGGCCATCAACTCTGTGCCGCGGCGCATGATCGAAGAAAACGTGCGCGAGGTCTGCATGCTCGTCGGATACGACGGCGGCCTTGACGTGACGATCTCCGCGCCGGAGGGCGAGGCGCTCGCGAAAAAGACTTTTAACCCGCGCCTCGGCATCGAGGGCGGCATCTCCATTCTGGGCACGACCGGCATCGTCGAGCCGATGAGCGAGCAGGCATTGCTTGACACCATCCGCGTGGAGCTGCGACAGCGGCGTGAGAGCGGCGCGGACTACGTTCTCCTCGCGCCCGGCAACTACGGCGCGGACTACATCCGCGATTTTATCGGGCTTGACCCGAAGACGGCGGTGCTGACGTCGAACTTCATCGGCGACAGTTTGGAATTCTGCAAGGAATTCGGTTTTCACGGCGCGCTGCTCATCGGGCACATTGGTAAGCTCGTCAAGCTCGCGGGCGGCATGTGGAACACGCACTCGAAATTCGGCGACTGCCGCATGGAGATCATCGCCTCGCACAGCGCGGCGCTGGGCCTGCGCGCAGAACGCACGGAGGAAATTCTGCACTGCGCCACCTGCGACGACGCGCTGCGCATCCTGGACGAAGAGGGGCTGAAGGATGCCTTCCTCGTGCGTCTGGGACAGCGCATCGGCACGATGCTCGGCTATAAGAGCGGCGAACTCCAGAGCGGCGCAATCTTATTTTCGAAAGAATACGGTTTCCTCTGCGAAACGGAAGGCGCGGAGGAACTGCTCGAACAGATCAGGGAGGGCTGAACGTGGTACATTTTGTTGGCGCCGGAAGCGGTGCGCCGGATCTCATCACGCTGCGGGGCGCAAGGCTCCTTGGCGAAGCAGATGTGGTGATCTACGCGGGTTCGCTGGTGAATCCCGAGCTGCTTACACTCACGAAACCAGGCTGCGAGGTTCACGACAGCGCGAAGCTGACGCTTGAAGAGGTCATCGCCCTCATCGAGCGGGCGGAGCGCGAGGGAAAGACCACCGTGCGATTGCACACGGGCGACCCGAGCATTTACGGCGCGGTGCGCGAGCAGTTCGACGCGCTCACAGAGCGCGGCATCGACTTTGATGTCTGCCCCGGCGTCAGCTCGTTCTGCGGCGCTGCGGCGGCGCTGCGGGCGGAATACACGCTGCCGAATGTGAGCCAGACGGTCATCATCACGCGCACGGCGGGCCGCACGCCGGTGCCCGAGCGTGAGTCCATCCGCAGCTTGGCCGCGCATCAGGCGACGATGGTGCTGTTCTTGAGCACCTCACTCACAGAAAAGCTGCAAGGCGAGCTCCTTGCGGGCGGCTATGGAGAGACAACGCCCGCGGCCATCGTTTACAAGGCGACATGGCCGGAGGAGAAGATCTTCCGCTGCACGGTGGGCACGCTGCATAAGACGGTGACGGAAAACGGCATGAAAAAGACGGCGTTGATCGTGGTGGGCGGCTGCCTTGGCGACGAATATCTGCGCTCGCTGCTCTACCACCCCGACTTTACGACGGAATACCGCAAGGGGAAGGCATGAAGATCGCAATTTTTGCCTACAGCCACGGCGGCTGCGCGGCAGCGCGGCGCGTTCGCGCGGTGCTGGCGGAGGCGGAAACCGTCTGCTACGCGGTACCGCGATTGGAAGAAGCGGGCTTCCTGCCGCTTGCGAAGGACATCTACCGCGAGCGCTTTTCATCGATGGATGCGCTCATCTTCATCGGCGCGTGCGGTATCGCCGTGCGTGAGATCGCGCCGTATCTTGTGAGCAAAAAGAACGATCCCGCGGTGCTCTGCATCGACGAGAAAATGCAGTTTGTCATTCCGCTGCTCTCCGGCCACATCGGCGGCGCGAACGACTTATCGCGCCGACTGGCGGGCGCGCTCGGCGCAGCAGCGGTCATCACGACGGCAACGGACGTGAACGGTAAATTTGCCGCCGATGCCTGGGCAGCAAAAAATGAATGCGCCATTTCGAGTATGCTACTTGCGAAAAAGGTCGCAGCGGAAATTCTGGAGCGCGATGTACCGCTTGTGAGCGATTTTCCGATCAAGGGTGCATTGCCCGGTGGAATTGTGGAAAAAACGCAGGGCGCGCTGGGAATTGTGATCGGATACTGCATGAAAGAACCGTTTGCCGAAACGCTGCGCCTCACGCCGAGAGTATTGCGCGTCGGCATCGGCTGCCGCAGGGGAACTTCACAGGAAACCATTGAAGCCGCCGTTGCGGCGGTGCTTTCTGCGCATCAGCTGGATCCAAGCGCGGTCAAGGGCGTCTATTCCATTGACTTAAAGCAGCAGGAGGCGGGGCTGCTTGCCGCCTGCGCGAAGCACAACTGGCCGACGGTATTTTACACGGCAGAGGAATTGCGCAGCGTACCGGGCGAATTCACGGATTCCCCCTTCGTGCAGGAGATGACGGGCGTCGGCAACGTCTGCGAGCGCGCAGCGATGCGCGGCGCGGAGAAATTATTGGTGAAAAAGACTGCGGTGGACGGCGTGACCGTCGCCGTGGCGGCGGAGCATTGGGAGGTTTCCTTTGGGTAAAGTGATCGTGGTGGGCATCGGCCCCGGCAGCTATGAGGATATGACGATCCGCGCCGACCGCGCGCTGCGCGGATGCGACGCCATCGTTGGCTACGGAGTTTATGTTGACCTTGTGAAGGAGCGCTATCCGGACAAGGCGTTTTATGAAACGCCCATGACGCAGGAGGCAAAGCGCTGCGCGCTTGCGCTCGAATTTGCGCGCGCGGGCAAGACCGCGGCCATGGTCTGCTCGGGCGACAGCGGCATTTACGGCATGGCGGCGCTCGTGTACGAGCTGCGCGGCGAGAGCGAAGAGCCTGAGATCGAGGTCGTCCCCGGCCTGACGGCGGCGTGCAGCGCCGCGGCGCTTTTGGGCGCGCCGCTGACGCACGACTTTGCCGTCATCAGCCTGAGCGACCGGCTGACGCCGTGGGAGACCATCGAGAAACGCCTTGCGCATGCGGTGCAGGCGGATCTTGCTATTGCGCTTTACAATCCCGCGAGCCGCTCCCGCCCCGAGCATCTGAAGCGCGCGTGCGATATCCTGCTGCGCTTTCTGCCTGAGAACCGACTCTGCGGCATTGCGCGCAACATCGGCCGCGCGGGAGAGAGCTGCCGCATGCTGACGCTCGGGGAGCTCAGAGAGGCAGAGGTCGATATGTTCTGCACGGTGATCGTCGGCAACGTATCAACGAAGAAAATTGCGGGGCGGCTCATCACGCCGCGAGGGTACAAAAATGTGTAAGATCTGCATTTTCGCAGGCACGACGGAGGCGCGCCGACTCGTGGAGCTTTTGAGCACCCAGCCGGTCTCCGTCACGGCCTGCGTAGCAACGGAATACGGTGAAACGCTCCTGCCCGAAGGGGGCAACGTGACGGTGCGCTCGGGGCGTATCCCGGTGGACGGGATCATTCAAATGCTCTCCGACACGAAATTTGATTTGGTGATCGACGCGACGCACCCCTACGCGGCATCGATCACCGAGAGCGTTGCGCGCGCCTGCGCGGAGACAGGGACAGAATATCTGCGCCTTCTGCGCGAGGAGTCTGACAAGGTATCTGACTTTACTTGCGTGTTGAATGCGGAAGCAGCAGCGCTGTTCCTGTCGAAGACGGACGGAAATATCCTGCTGACGACCGGCAGCAAGGATCTGAAAACGTATAGCAAGGTAAAAGACTTTACAGATAGAGCCTATGCGCGCGTGCTGCCGCTGGACGCGTCGCTCGCGCTCTGTCGCGAGGCGGGCGTGCTGCCGTCGCACATTTTAGCGATGCAGGGGCCGTTTTCCGAGGAGATGGACGAGGCCATGCTGCGCGCCGTGTCGGCTAAGTGGCTTGTGACGAAGGACGGCGGCGAGGCGGGCGGCTTTGCCGCCAAGGTCGCCGCGGCGCGAAAGGCCGGGGCAAATGTGCTCGTGATCGGACGGCCAAAGCAGCGGGAGGGGAAGTCCTTTTCGCAGGTGTTGGACAGCTTGGAGTGCCGCTTTGGTTTCCGATTCGCGCAGAGTGTGAAGATCGTCGGTATCGGGCCGGGTAGCAGGGATGCGATGACGCAGGAGGCGCGCCGCGCGATCGAAGAGGCGGACTGCCTCATCGGCGCGAGACGCATGCTGGATGCCGCCGCGCGCGGCGGGCAGAAGACTTATGCCGCCATCGCACCACAGGAGATCGCGGACTTCATTCACGCGCACTGCGAATACCGGCAAAGCGCGGTCGTGATGTCGGGCGACACGGGCTTTTTCAGCGGCACGAGGAAGCTGCTGCCGCTGCTTTCTGACTGCGAGGTCAGCGTGCTGCCGGGCCTGAGCTCGCTTTCCTACCTCTGTGCAAAGCTGCAAACGTCCTATGAGGACGTTCATGTCGTCAGCCTGCATGGCCGCGCGCACGACATCACGGCAGACGTGCGCGCGCACGCGCGCGTTTTCGCGCTCGTCGGCGGCGAGAATGGCGTGAACGGCCTGTGCCGAACGCTGGCGGAAAACGGCCTCGGCACCGTGACGGTGAGCGTCGGCGAACAGCTGAGCTACGAGGATGAGACCATTACCACCGGCATGGCGGAGGAGCTGCAAAGTAAGGCCTTTGCGCCCTTGAGCGCCGTGCTGATCGAAAACGACCATCCCGATGCCATCGTGACGCACGGACTGCCGGACGAGGCGTTTTTGCGAGGCGCGGGCGAGGGCGGCGTTGTGCCGATGACCAAGAGTGAGGTGCGCGCCGTCGCGCTCTCGAAGCTCCGCCTGACCGAGCGTGCCGTCTGCTATGATATCGGCGCGGGAACGGGTTCGGTCGCCATCGAGATGGCGCTTCAGGCGAAGCACGGTCATGTCTACGCCGTTGAGCGCAGAGACGACGTGGTCGAGCTGCTGAAAAAGAATCAAGCGGCGTTCCATGTGGAGAACCTGACGGTCGTTTCCGGCACTGCGCCGGAGGCGTGCCGCGATCTGCCTGCACCGACGCACGTCTTTATTGGCGGCAGCGCGGGCAACCTGCGTGATATTCTGTCGATGCTGCTTGCCAAAAATCCGCACGTCCGCATCGTGGCGACGGCCGTCTCGCTTGAGAGCATCGCCGAGCTGACGGCGTGCATGAAGGATTTTGCCTTTACCGAGGCGGAGACCGTCTCCGTCCAGATCGCCCGCGGCAAAAAGGCGGGATCGTACCACCTGATGGCGGGGCAGAACCCCGTATATATCTTCACGATACAGTCGGAGGAGAAGCTATGATTGGGCCAATTTTGCCGCTTCTCATCGGCTTTGGCATCGACTGCGTTCTGGGCGATCCGCACAGCCTGCCGCATCCGGTCGTGCTGATCGGGAAGACGATCAGCGCGCTGGAGTGCGTCCTGCGGAGGATTTTCCCCAAAACGCCGCGCGGTGAGCGCGCGGCAGGCGCAGTGCTGTGGTTGATCGTCGCATTTCTTGCGGCGGCGGTGCCCGCGCTGCTTCTGTGTTTGTGCGGCAGGGTGAGTTCGTGGCTGCGCCTCGCGGTCGAGAGCGTCATGTGCTGGCAGATCTTGGCGGCAAAGTCGCTGCGGGATGAGAGCATGAAGGTGTATCACGAACTCGAGCACGGCAGCATCGAATCCGCGCGCCGCGCCGTTTCGATGATCGTGGGACGCGACACGGCGGCGCTCGACGATGTGGGCGTGACGCGCGCCGCGGTCGAGACCGTGGCGGAGAACACGTCAGACGGCGTGGTCGCACCGCTGCTGTACCTTGCCATCGGCGGCGCGCCGCTGGGCTTTTTCTACAAGGCTGTGAATACGATGGACTCGATGCTCGGCTACGTCGAGCCACCGTATAAGGACATCGGCCTTGTGCCTGCGAAGGCGGATGATATTGCGAACTATCTGCCTGCGCGCATCTCTGCATTGCTGATGCTCGCGGCGGGCGGACTTCTGCGCATGGACGTGAAAAACGGCTGGAAGATATTCCGCCGCGACCGCTACAAGCACGCGAGCCCGAACTCCGCACAGACGGAGTCGGTCTGCGCGGGCCTTTTGGATGTGCGCCTCGCGGGCGACGCGTGGTATCACGGCGTGCTGCACAAAAAGGAGTACATCGGCGACGCACTGCGGCAGATCGAGCATGAGGATATCCCGCGCGCCTGCCGGCTGATGTACGGCACGACGCTTCTGGCGCTGCTGCTTGGCTGCGCGGTCCGGCTGCTGATTTTTTCGCTGTGAGGGAAGAGAATGCTTTATCAAACGGAAAACCGCCACGGCGGAGATATCTACGGCGGCATTGCGCTCGACTTTTCGGCGAATGTGAGCCCGCTCGGCACGCCGAGAAGCGTGACCGACGCGATCGAACGCGCGCTGCCCGAGCTCTACCGCTACCCAGACCCCTACTGCCGGACACTCGTACAGACGATCTCGGAATATGAGGGGGTGCCGAAGAACTTTGTCCTCTGCGGCAATGGCGCGTCCGAGCTGATCTATGCCTATTGCGGGGCCGTGCGGCCCAAGCGCGCGATGGAGCTCGCACCGACGTTTTCGGAGTATTCGCTTGCCTTGCGGCGGACAGGCTGCGAGGTCGTGCGCTTTGCGCTCAAGCAAGAGGAAAACTTTGACTTGCGGGAGAACTTTTTGCCGTTTCTTGCGCGCGAAAAGATCGACGCGCTGTTCCTCTGCAACCCGAACAACCCGACGGGACGGCTCATTGCGGACGATTTGCTGGAAGAAATTCTGCGCATCTGCCGCGAGAAAAATATCGCGCTTTTTGTCGACGAGTGCTTTTTGAGCCTGTCGGACGGCGGCGTTGATCTGACGCCGTCCTTATCTGACTTCCCGCAGCTTTTTATCCTCAAGGCCTTTACGAAGAGCTTTGGCATGGCGGGGCTGCGGCTGGGATATGGCCTGAGCGCGGACGAGGCATTGCTGCGGAAGATGTCGGCGGCGGTGCCGCCGTGGAATGTCTCGACGCTTGCACAGGCGGCGGGTGTCGCTGCGCTGGGCGATGCGGAGCTTTTAGAGAGAAACCGCGCGATCATCCGCGCGGAGCGCCCGTGGCTCGAGGAAAAACTGAGGAAATTCGGCTTTTGGGTGTGCCCATCGCAGGTGAATTACATCTTATTCCGTGGCGATGTGGGCTTTACGGAACAGCTGCGAGCGCGCGGCGTCGCGATCCGCGACTGCGCAAATTTCGAGGGCCTGACATCCGGCTGGTATCGCGTCGCGGTCCGGCGGCACAAGGAAAACGAACAGCTCATCGCGGCAATCAGAAGCGTGGGAAAGGAGTGAGCGCATGGCAAAAACTATCATGATCCAGGGGACGATGTCCAACGCGGGCAAGAGTCTGCTGGCCGCGGGGCTCTGCCGCGTTTTGAAGCAGGACGGCTATCGCGTTGCCCCGTTCAAGAGCCAGAATATGGCGCTCAACTCGTTTATCACGAAAGATGGCGGCGAGATGGGGCGCGCGCAGGTGGTGCAGGCTGAGGCCGCGGGCATCGAGCCGGATGTGCGCATGAATCCGATTTTACTGAAGCCGACGACGGACGTCGGCAGTCAGGTCATCGTGAACGGACGCGTACAGGGCAATCTGCCCGCGATGGAATACTACCGCAGAAAGCGCGACTTTATCCCCGCGGTGATGGAGGCCTATGAGAGCTTGGCACGCGAGTACGACATCATCGTCATCGAGGGCGCGGGCAGCCCCGCGGAAATCAATTTGCAGGAAAACGACATCGTCAACATGGGTCTTGCCCGCATGGTGGATGCGCCGGTGCTGCTGGTGGGCGACATCGACCGCGGCGGCGTGTTCGCCCAGCTCTACGGCACGGTCGCGCTGCAAAGTGAAGAGGACAGAAGGCGCATCAAGGGCGTTGTTGTCAACAAATTCCGCGGTGACCGCGCCATTCTGGAACCGGGGCTCAAAACGCTTGAGGAGCTCTGCGGCGTACCCGTGGCGGGCGTTGTGCCATACCTCCATGTCGACATCGACGACGAGGATAGCTTGAGCGAACGCTTCGGGCGGGATAAGGAGCCGCGGCTCATCGACATTGCGGTCATCCGCCTGCCGCGCATTTCGAACTTTACGGATTTTTCGCCGTTTGAGCGCTACGAGAATGTCTCGCTCCGCTATGTGGAGCGGGCGCGGGACCTGCGCGCGCCGGATATGATCGTGATTCCCGGTACGAAGAGTACGATCGCCGACCTCCAATGGCTCCGCCAGAGCGGGCTGGAGGCGTCGATCCAAAAGGCCGCGAGCGGCGGCACACTGGTTTTCGGCGTCTGCGGCGGCTATCAGATGCTGGGACGGCACATTTCCGACCCCGAACAGGTCGAGGCCGCGGGCGTGACGGAAATCGACGGAATGGGCTTTCTGCCGCTCGAAACAGTATTTCAGGGCGAAAAGGTGCAGACGCAGACAAACGGCGTCTTCTCCGGTGTCGCGGGACTGCTCTCTGAGCTGAACGGCAAGCGCTACGCGGGCTACGAGATCCACATGGGCCGCAGCGAAGAAGCGCGCGGCGCGCTCTTCAGCATGGGCAATGTCTACGGCAGCTATGTCCACGGTATTTTCGATGAACAAGAGGTCGCCGACACGATCTTAACAGCGCTGTGCACGAAAAAGGGCGTTTCCTTTGAATCGCTCGGCACCTTTGACGCGAGGGCCTACAAGGAGCGGCAGTATGATCTGCTGGCAGACGCGGTGCGCGCGGGGCTCGATATGCCGCTCATCTACCGCATTTTGAATCAGGAGGTGTGAGCATGCAGGGGCTTATTCATCTGTACTTCGGCGACGGCAAGGGCAAGACGACCGCGGCGGTCGGACTGAGCGTCCGCGCGGCGGGCGCTGGAAAGCGCGTGCTGTTTGCGCAGTTTTTGAAGGACGGCAGCTCATCGGAACTGAACGTCCTGCGCGCGCTGCAAAATGTCGAGGTCGCGTGCTGCACGCAGAACTTCGGCTTTTTCAAGGCGATGGACGGGCAGACGAAAGCGGCGGCGCAAAAGGCCTATTCCGCGCTGCTGGAAGACGTGATGCGAAAGAGCGCGGACGGCGTTGATCTGTTCGTGCTCGACGAGGCGGTCGCTGCCTGCAACCACGGCTTGATCGAAGAGGCAACGCTGATCGACTTTCTGCGCGGCAGACCAAAAGCGCTTGAAGTCGTGCTGACGGGGCGAGACCCGTCGCAGCATTTGCTGGACGCCGCCGACTATGTGACGGAGATGCGAAAGCGCAAGCACCCGTTTGAACGGGGGATCGCCGCGCGGCGCGGCATCGAATTTTGAAGGAGGAGAGCCATGCAGAAGGAATTGGACGCGCTTGTACGCGAAGTTTTGCCGCTTGATCGCAGCGCGATGACGGCGGCGGAAGAGTATCAGGCGCGGCTCGCCAAGCCCCCCGGCAGCCTCGGGCGGCTCGAAGAGATCTCCATCCAGCTTGTGGGGATCACAGGGCGGGTGCACAATGCGCTCAATAAAAAGCAGTTGCTCGTCTTCGCTGCGGACAACGGCGTGGTGGCCGAGGGCGTTTCCAGCGCGCCGCAGTCCGTGACGAAGCAGCAGACCATTAACCTGATGCGGGGCAAGACGGGAGCTGCAGTGCTGGCAAAGCACTTTGGCTGCGGCTTGACCGTGTGCGATGTCGGCGTGAATGCCGATATTTACGAGAGCACCGTTTTGAACCGCAAGATCGCCTACGGCACGCAAAATATCTGCACCGGCCCCGCGATGACGCGGGAGCAAACCTTACAGGCCATCCTGACCGGCGCAGAGATCGCGGGGACGGTCGACGCGGACGTGATCGGTGTCGGCGAAATGGGCATCGGCAACACGACGACCTCTTCGGCGGTGCTGGCCGTGCTGCTGGGAGCGGACGTCGAGGCCGTGACGGGCCGCGGCGGCGGTATCACGGAGGAGAGCTTTCGCAAAAAGAAAACGGTCATCCGCACCGCCATTGAGGTAAATCGGCCGGACAGGGACGACGTTGTCGGCGTCCTTTCCAAGGTCGGCGGCTTTGACCTCGCGGCGATGTGCGGCGCATTTTTGGGCGCGGCGGCGGCACGCCGGCCGGCGGTCATCGACGGCCTCATTTCCGCCGCGGCGGCGCTGTGCGCCGTCAGGCTGTGCCCGAATGTGCGCGGCTACCTGGTGCCGAGCCACGCCTCGTTTGAGATCGGCTACCGCCTCGCGATGGAGGCGATGGACCTGCGCCCGCTGTTTGACCTCGGCATGCGATTGGGCGAGGGGAGCGGCTGTCCGCTCGCCTTTCAGGTGCTCGACGCTGCGTGCGCTGTCATCAACGATATGGCGACCTTTGACGAGGCGGGCATCAACGACGACTATCTGGACGAAATTCGCCGTGGCGACCAGTTCACGCCCTGAGAGAAGGGAACGCGCATGGGAACGCTGATCATGATCTCCGGTGCAAACGGCAGCGGCAAGAGCCGTTATGCCGAGCGCATCGTCGCGCGCACGACAGGCGAGCGCTATTACATCGCCACGATGCGCCCCTGCTCGGAGGAAAATTTACAGCGCATCGAAAAGCACCGCGAGCAGCGAAAGGACCTGCAATTTACGACGCTCGAATGCCCATATCAGGTCGGCGCGGCGGCGGTCGAAAGGGACGGCGTCGTGCTGCTTGAGGATGTGTCGAATCTGCTGGCAAACGCGATGTTCGAGCGCGGCGGGGATGAAGCAAGCGTGTACGCGGACATCGAAGTGCTGTGCTCGCGCTGTCGTCTGCTCGTCGCGGTGACGATCACAGGCCTGCGCGCCGACGGCTACGACGGCGAGACGGCGGCTTACATCCGCGCGCTGAACGGCCTGAATCAAAGACTGTACGACCGCGCCGCGGCGGCGGTCGCAATGAAAGACGGCGCGCCGTTTGCCGAAAAGGGAGACCTCGATGAGATTATTTGAATCGCTTTTGATCGCGCTGTCGACGTACAGCGCGGTGCCCGTTCCGCAGCTTGATTGGAACGAAAAAAATATGCGCTACGCGATCTGCTTTTTCCCCGCGGTGGGTGTTCTCTGCGGCGCGGCGCTCTGGCTGTGGGCTGTACTTGCGCAGGCGACGGGCATGAGCGGCGTGCTGTTCGCGGCAATCGCGGCATGCCTGCCGATTCTGGTGACGGGCGGCATCCACATGGACGGTTATCTCGACACGGTGGACGCACTCTCATCGCACCAGACGCGCGAGAAAAAGCTCGCGATCATGAAGGATGCCAACTGCGGCGCGTTCGCGGTTATTTACGGCGGCGTGTACCTGCTCGCCTACGCGGGCTTTGCCTACGAGGTGTTCGCCGCGGGGCATATTTTGCTGATTTGCCCGCTGTTCGTGCTCTCTCGCGCGCTGTCGGGCCTGTGCGCGGTGAATCTGCCGAATGCGCGAAAGTCCGGCATGCTCTGCGCCTTCACAAGCGGCGTCCAGCGCCGCACGGCGACAGCCGCGCTCGCGCTTGCCGGCCTCGCTGCCGCGGCGGGGATGGTCTGGATGTCTCCCACGGCTGGCGGGATGGCGGCGGCGTTTGCGGTGGTTTCCGCGCTCAAGTATCGCAGATTCGCGCTGGCGCAGTTTGGCGGCGTGACAGGGGACACGTCGGGCTTCTTTTTGCAGCTCTGCGAGCTCTGCGGCCTGATCGGCGTTTGGATCGGAGGGCTGCTGTGATCGACATTTTCTTCATCCGCCACGGCGCGACAGAGGGCAACCTCCGCCGCCGCTACATCGGCCGCACGGACGAGCCGCTGTGCGAGGCGGGCATCGCACAGGTCAAAGCGCTGCAAAAGCGGAGACTTTCAGTCGATCGACTTTTTGTCAGCCCCATGCTGCGCACGCGGCAGACGGCGGACATTCTTTTTCCGAAGATGCACTATACCGTCGTGGACGGCCTTGCCGAGACGGACTTTGGCCGCTTTGAGGGGAAGTCCGCCGACGAGCTTTCGGGCGACCCCGCCTATCAGGCGTGGGTCGATGCGATGTGCCTGACGCCCATCCCCGAGGGTGAGAGCGTAACGGACTTCAAAACGCGTTGCTGCGAGGCGTTTACGGAGACGATCAAAAATGTGCAGGATGGCTCGCGCGTGGGATTTGTCGTCCACGGCGGCGTCATCATGGCGATCATGGAGGCCTATGCGCGTCCGAAGAAGGACTTTTATGCCTACCACATCGGAAACGGCGAATGCCTGCAAGGCGTGTATGACGGAGAAACAATTCAGATCAAATAGTGAACACCGCCCGCATTCCGGATATCTTTCCGGAACGCGGACGGTGTCTTTATATGGTATCGGTGTGGTTACACCGTCGGCGCGGCGTAGGCCACGTCGTACTCGCTCCACTGGATGCGGATGGAGCAGCGTGCGCCGCCCGTGGAAAGGAACGAATTGATCTCACACATCGACCAGAGCTTCGTGACGGGATCCTGCTGGCGGATGCGCATGTTGTGCGTCTCCTGCGAGTTTGTGTACACGGTGCCGTCGATCGCAATGCTTGCGGAAATGCTGCTGCCGTTGAGCGTCTGTGTCTCGATCGTGCTGCCGTCGTAGATGGTCGTTCTGCGCAGGTCGACCAAAACGGGCGCGGCGGTGTTCTTCGGCACGATGCTGATGCGCAGCGCGCTGATAGGTCAAAATCAGGTCCTTGAGCGGAATATTCAGCGTGCTGTCTGCCGCGGAGAGGTCGACATGGTACTCGGTGAACGGTGCGAATAGATTAGGCGTCGTCAACTCCTGCTCGCTGGTTTGGAAGTGCAGCTTGTAGCTCAGTGGGGTGTCCTACGCGACGGTGATGACCGGCGTTTCGCCGGTGTCGCCTTTCTCGCCTTGGATGCCCTGTTCGCCTTTTTCTCCGCGCTCGCCTCGGGGACCAATGGGTTCCTGCGAGCCGGGATCGCCCTTTGGGCCGACGGGACCGCGCACGCCCTGCGGACCTCTCGGTCCCATCGGCCTGACAGAGCCCCTCGGTCCGGCGGGACCCGGACAGCCCTGCTCGCCCCGAATGCCGCGCGGACCCATCGGGCCCTGTTCGCCGCGAAGCCCCTGTTCTCCTCAAGGTCCCTCGGGACCCGTGGGGCCGGTCGGCCCCTGGATCGTGACATAGCTATACGGATCGGACGGGCAGCAGCCGTTCCCGCGGCAGGACCCGTGTAGTAATTCATAGACGTCTCCCCCTGACATGATATCGGTGCTTTATCCTATGCATCGGACGAAGAAACGGCGCACAGCAGGGAAGAAAAAGGCGGCAGACATGCATGGAAAATGCCGAAAACAGAAAACTGCCTTGCAAATGAAAGATATGGATGCTATACTGTGACCGAAAAACCGTTTGGGTCAAATTAAGATCATTTCGCGCCAAGGCTGCCAAGGCAGCTTTTTCAAAGTCATTGAGTTAGCCTTCTCTAACTGAAGCGGGAAGCGCAGAAAAAGAAAGGAACGGACAGCATGATCGTCAAATCCATGAATGAGAGCGCCATCTGTGCGATCGGCCACGCCTTCGGCTACTACGACTACGGGGAGGAGACGGGCATGGTCTACGCCTTTTTCGGTCAGGAGTCGACGGCGCAATACATCTGTGCCTACGTGCGCGGGATGCTGCGCGGCGGCTTCCTGCACACGACGAGCGAGCGCGGCGAGGGTTACATCGCCTACAAGCGGCCCAAGGAGAAGCTCGGCTTCAAGACCCTTTGGCCGATCGCGACGGGAATGCTGCACAATTCGAGCATGAAGCGCCTGATGCGTTTCGCCATGGCCATCAAAAAGGGCGGAAAGTCGCTCCAGGAGCGCATGGACAAGGAAAAGAAGCCCTATATCTTCGTCGGCATGGTCTGTGTGTGCGAAAAGTATCAGGGGCAGGGCTATATGCGAAAGGTCATGGACATCGCCTTTGCCGAGGGCGACCGTCTCCGTGTGCCGGTGATCTTAGAGACGGACGCCAAGTCTAAGTGCGACAAGTATGTGCACCTCGGCATGGTGATCGCCGGAACGCGCGACCTCGGTGAATTCGGAAAAATGTACGATCTCATCAAATATCCAGATGCCGTTCCGGCAGAAGCGAAGAGCTTAAGCTGCGGCAGGGGAGGGCGTGCCCTCCGCTGAAAAAGCAAGACGAACCGGCCGCGCCGCCATTTTCATAAAAGGAAAAAAGCCTCTTCACCGCACAGGTGGAGGGGCTTTTATGGTATTTGCAACAAAAAGACATCTTTCCGCCAAATCGTTAAAAAAATGACGGATTGACACAATTTTAACACAGAATTGACCAAATCAATAAAATAATTGGTTCTTTTTGTCAGAAACGCCAGAAATAAGATTGAACCTTGACTTTAGTAGTTTTGATAGATATAATGACCTCAATCTTTATCAGACATAGGACAAATGACAAAGACTTAACGATCGCTGGAGGTAACTGTGTATGAAACATGGGAGACTAATCATAGCTGCGCTGGTAGGGGCCATGCTGATCACAAGCCTGGCCGGCTGTGGCAGTAAAGGAACAAACGATGGGGAGAGCGGCGAATATCAAAAGATCAACCTCTCCATGGCAGTCAACGGAACGGATACGCAGATCGACTCGCTGGTAGCGCATCACTTTGCCGACCTTGTGTCTGAGCGCTCGGGTGGGAACATCGTGATCGACGTGTTCTCAAACGATACACTGGCGGGTGGCAACAGCACCAAGGGTGTTGAGTACATCGCCGTGGGCGGCTCGGATCTGGGTGCTTACGCAACGTGCGTGCTCGCGAATCTGGAGCCGAAGCTCTCGGTCGCGACGCTGCCGTGGTCGTTTACGTCCTATCAGCAGGCGCGCGAGGTCATTGATACCACCGGCGGCGAGTATTACGCTGAGATGCTGGCGAACAAGGGAATCACGTACCTTGGCTCGTTCCACAACGGCTTCCGTCAGCTGACGAACAGCAAGCACGCCGTCACCACGCCGGAGGATCTGAAGGGCCTTAAAATTCGTGTCCCCGGCTCCGCGGTGTACATGGGTGTTTTCAAGGCGCTGGGCGCCAGCCCGACGGCCATGAGCTGGAGCGAGGTCTTCACTGCCATCCAGCAGGGCACCATCGACGGGCAGGAGAACGGCTGCTCGGTGACGAAGTCTGCCAAGATGGACGAAATTCAGGATTACATGACCATCTGGAACTACAGCTACGAAAACGACCTCTTCGTCGCCAACACAAAGGTCTGGGAGAACCTGGAGGACAACACGAAAGAGCTTCTCCAGCAGTGCGCCACGGAGTCCTGCGAGTGGGGCCGTGACCGCCTTGAGGCGGAAGAGGATGAGCTCATCAAGGGCTTCCAGGAAGAAGGTATGCAGGTCGATATCCTGACCGAGGATCAACTCCAGGCCTTCAAGGAAGCGGTTGCCGGTGTGACGGCTGAGCTGAAGCAGAGCTACGGCGAGGAAGCCTGCGCGGCCTTCGGCATCAATTAAGGAGGGGAAGACATGTTAAGCAAGATCGAAAAATTGGTAGCCTGTGTTTGCGTCTCCATCATGGCAGTGCTGGTCTTCATCAATGTGATCGCCCGCTATGGATTCGGCAATTCGCTGGCAGTTTCCGATGAGATGTCCACGTATCTGTTCGTTCTGATGAGCTTCATGGGTACGGCCGTCGCCGCCCGCCGCAAGGCGCATCTGGGCCTGTCTATCGTCACCGACCATGTCAGCCCCCGCGCACGCATGATCATCAGCATGGTCATGTATGCCATTTCCGCGCTGTTCTGCCTCCTGATCGTCATTTTCGGCATCCAGATGGTCATCAGCCAGTATCAGATGGGTCAGGAGACCGCCACGATGCAGTGGCCTGAGTGGATCTACGGCTCGTTTGTCCCCGTCGGCGCAGCGTTTGCCATGATGGCTTTTTTGCAGACCATGGTGCAGATGTATAAGGAATTCAAGGCAGAGGAGGACAAATAAATGGTAGGTATCGTTTTACTGGGTGTTTTTGTATTGCTGCTGGCGCTCGGCGCACCTATCGCGGTCTGCCTCGGCATGTCCAGCGTGAGCGCGATCCTTGTGCAGGGTGCAGGCAAGCCGCTCGAGGCCATCATGAGCGTTCTGCCCCGTCTGTGCTCTTCGGCGAGCAGTAAGTTTGTCCTGCTGGCCATCCCATTTTTCATCCTGTCCGGCAACGTGATGGAGAAGGCCGGTATCTCCGGCCGCCTCATCAATCTGGCGGAAAAGTGCCTTGGTCACATCCGCGGCGGCATGGCGATGGTCTGCGTGGTCGTCTCCTGCTTCTTCGCTGCTATTTCCGGTTCGGGTCCGGCAACGGTCGCGGCTCTGGGCCTCATCATGATCCCGGCGCTCGTCAAGGCCGGCTATCCCGCTTCGTTTTCCTGCGCGCTGATGGCCGCGGGCGGCGCGATCGGCGTCGTCATCCCGCCGTCCATCACCTTCGTTGTGTACGGCTCCATCGCGGACGCCTCCATCACGGATCTGTTCGTCGCCGGTGTTGTACCCGGCCTTCTGATGGGTCTCGGCCTGATCGTGGCCGCCATGCTCATGGGCCGCAAGATGGACCTTAAGGTCCTGCCCAAGGCCAGCGGCAAGGAGCGCCTGGCTGCGTTCAAGGACGCCTTCTGGGGCCTTCTGATGCCCGTCATCATCCTCGGCGGTATCTACGGCAGCGTGTTCACCCCGACGGAAGCCGCCGCGGTCTCCGTGTTCTACGGTTTGATCGTGGGTGTGTTCATCTACCATGAGATCGACTTCAAGAAGATGAAGGACATCCTCGTCGATTCCTGCTCCACCACCGCCACCGTCATGTTCATCACCATGGGCGCAACGCTGTTCGGCTATGTTCTGACCCGCGCAAGACTTGACCTTGCCATCAAGGACTTCATGCTGAACATCACCGGCGGCAGCACCGTCATTTTCTTCATCATCGTCAACATCGTGCTGCTGATCGCGGGCTGCTTCCTCGATTCCACCTCCGCGCTCTACATCTTCACGCCGCTGTTTGCGCCGGTCGCTCTGCAGCTGGGCATTGACCCCATCCACCTCGGCACCGTAATGATCGTGAACCTGGCCATCGGCCTGTTCACCCCGCCTGTCGGTGTCAACCTGTATGTCGCGTGCGGCATTGGCGATATCAAGATCGAAGAGATCACAAAGGGCATCATCCCATGCCTGCTTGCAGAACTTGTGGTGCTCCTCCTCATCACATATATTCCCGATCTCTCTTTGATGTTCGTGGGTTGACCTCTCTATGCAAAAAAGCTTCGGACCTCTATGTCCGGAGCTTTTTTGTACAAAACGGCAGAAAAACGGAAGAAAAAATCATAAAAAAGAAAATTTTAAAAAGGACTTGACTTTGTCAGACAAAGCGCTATACTGTAATTGCCATTTGTCCGACATAGTATAAAGAAACCACAGAACCAAACTTATTCATGAGGTGATTTTTGTGAAGGATATTTCCATCAAGGAACTGAAAAACACCGCCACGCAGATGCGCATGAAGGTCATTGACATGATCTACAAGGCGCAGTCCGGTCACCCGGGCGGCTCGCTTTCCGCGGCGGACTTTGTCACTGCCTGCTACTTCAAGTACATGAACATCGACCCGAAGGATCCCCGCTGGCCGGACCGCGACCGCATGGTGCTCTCTAAGGGTCATGTGTGCCCCATCCAGTATGCCTGCCTGGCAAGCGTTGGCTTTTTCCCTGAGTCTGAGCTCGACACCCTGCGCAAGGAGGGTTCGATGCTTCAGGGCCACCCCTCGATGAACCGCTGCCCCGGCATTGATATCTCCACCGGCTCTCTCGGTCAGGGCCTCGCCTGCGCGGTCGGCATGGCTATGGCGGGCAAGATGGACCACAAGGACTACAAGGTCTTCTGCGTCGTCGGCGACGGCGAAGCGCAGGAGGGCGAGATCTGGGAGGCTGCCAACACGGCGCACAAGTACGGCCTCGACAACCTGATCGTCTTTGTCGACTACAACAACCTGCAGCTCGACGGCACCTGCGACGAGATCATGCCCAACGGTGACCTGGGCGAAAAGTTCAAGGCCTTCGGCTGGGAGACGCTCGAGCTCGACGGCCATAGCATGGAAGAGATCGTCGCGTGCATCGACAAGTGCTACGCCTCTAAGAACGGCAAGCCCAAGTGCCTGTATGCCCACACCGTCAAGGGCAAGGGCGTTTCCTTCATGGAAAACCAGTGCGGCTGGCACGGCGTTGCCCCGAATGATGAGCAGTACGCACAGGCCATGGCTGAGCTCAAGGCCCAGCTGATCGATTAAGCGAGGAGGGAAGAGCAATGAGTGAGAAAAAAATGATCGCCACTCGCGAGGGCTTCGGCAAGGAGATCGTCGCGCTCGGCAAGGAGAATCCCGACATTCTGGTCGTTGATATTGATATCGGCAAGAGCTGCAAGACCGGCGAATTCCGCAAGGAGCTGCCGGACCAGTACATCAACGTCGGCATCGCCGAGCAGAACGGCGCGGGCGTTGCCGCGGGCCTTGCCACCTGCGGCAAGATCCCATTTGTCGTCACCTATGCCGTGTTCGGTTCCCTCCGTATGTGCGAAATGATCCGCCAGGAGATCTGCTACCCCAACCTGAACGTAAAGATCGCCTGCTCCCACGGCGGCGTGACCCCCGCCAACGACGGCGCTTCCCATCAGGCCATTGAGGATATGGGCGTTCTGCGCACCATCCCCAACATGACCGTCATCATGCCCGCGGACTACAACTCCGCCCGCAAGCTCGTCCGTCAGGCCGCTGAGGTCTACGGCCCCGTGTATCTGCGCTTCACCCGTGACGCCATCCCCCAGATCTACGACGAGGATGTGGAGTTCACCATCGGCAAGGCCCACCAGATCCAGGACGGCAAGGACGTCGTTATCATCGCCAACGGCGATACCGTCCGTCTCGCGATCGAGGCCGCCAAGGTGCTCGAGGGCAAGGGCATTTCCGCCCGCGTGCTCGACATGCACACCATCAAGCCACTCGACGTGGAGGCTGTGACCGCCGCGATCAACGAGGTCGGCAAGATCATCACGGTTGAGGACCACAACATCCTCAACGGTCTCGGCTCCGCCGTGTGCGAGGTCGCTGCCGAGATGGGCAAGGGCATCGTCAAGAGAGTCGGCATTCAGGACCAGTTCGGCCAGTCCGCACCCTATGAGCGCCTGCTCGCCATGAACGGCGTGACGGTCGAGAACATCACCGAGATCGCCGAGACGCTCGTCAAGGGCTGAGAAAAACCAGTTAAATAACATTCATCATAGAATTATCTGATACAGGAGGTTATTTACCATGAAAATCGGATTTGTCGGCTGCGGCGCGATCGGCAGCTGCTATGCAAGCTATCTGTCTCGCGAGCATGAGGTCTGCGTGCTGGATACCTATGCTCCGGTCATCGAGTCCATCAAGAAAAACGGCATTCTCGTCGACGAGTGCGTGCCCGGCACGGGCACCGGCGAGACCGTCGTCTTCCATCCCGCCATGGCGACGACCGACCCCAAGGAGATCGGCGTTGTGGATCTTCTGATCGTGTTCGTCCACTATCAGTATCTTGAAGCGGCTGTGCGCAATGCGCTGCCGATGATCGACAAGCACACCATGGTCCTCTGCCTGCAGAACGGCCTTGGCAACTACGATGAGATCGCCAAGGTCGTGCCCGAAGAGCAGATCATCATCGGCAACACGGCGTTCGGCTCCACGCCCGTCGGCCCCGGCCACGTTAAGCACACCGGTACCGGTGTGACGAACCTTGGCTCGCTGAAGGCCCCCATGGCCAAGGTCGAGGAAATGGCCGAGGGCCTGCGCGCCGCCGGTCTTGAGGTCCAGGTCCACGAGAACGTGATGAACGCCATCTGGCACAAGCTGCTGGCGAACGTCGCCATCAACGGCATGAGCGCCCTGCTCGAGACCAAGAACGGCTTTGTCGACGGCAACCAGTACGCCCACGAGGCGGCCCGCATGCTGGTAGAAGAGGCCATCGTCGTGGCGAACGCCTGCGGCTGCACGCTCGACCATGACGCCGAGTTGGAGCACGCCTACGAGGTCTCTCGCATGACTGATGAGACCATCAGCTCCATGGTGCAGGACGTCACGCATCACCGCGAGACCGAGATCCGTATCATCACCGGCGCTGTCTGCCGCCTCGGCCGTGAGCACGGCATTCCCACGCCCTGCAACGACCTGATGCTCCAGCTCGTGCTGGCCAAGCAGTCTATCTACCTCGGCAGGTAAAAAAAGCCGTGCGGCGCTGTGCCGCGGCAAACGACGCAAAGCGGCTCGCGCAGCCTGCGCCCATATGAATTCCTGCAAAAAACGGCAGCTTGCCGTTGATTCCTTCCTGAATGAGCGGGCGGCGGACTGGTACATCTGCCGCCCGCCGCTTTTATGAAAGACGGTTTTCATTGACGAAACCTCAACTTTGTATTATGTTATATATAGGAATTATATTGTCAGGCATAAAAGGAGAAAATTATGAACGATACGCCCAGATATGTGAAAAATTTGAAAAAAGAGTCTGTGGTGCAGAGTGTCATCAACTGCCTGACAGACGCCATGCGTAATAAAGAGATCAAGCCCGGCGACCGCATCCCGCCCGAGCCGGAGCTGGCCGCGTCGATGGGCGTTGCCCGCAGTTCCGTACGTGAGGCCATCAAAATCCTCTCCTACCTCGGCGTGCTGGAGAGCAAGCGTTCAGAGGGAACCTTTGTTTGCAGCGGCTTCCAGGAGAGCATGATCGATCCGATGATCTACGGCATCATCCTGAATCAGGATTCCTTCGACAATCTGATGGAGCTGCGTGAGATGGTCGAGACCGGCATCATGCGCCTTGCCAGCCAGAAGTATGACGAGGAGGATGGCCATGCGCTCGAGGCGATGCTCGAACAGATGAAAGAGATCGTCCACAGCGGTGACAACGAGGTCGACCGCTTCTTCGCCGTGGACAACGAGTTCCACGACCTGATCTCGCAGATGGGCAAAAATCCGCTGGCCGACAAGATCAGCCGCGTTGTGCGCACGCTGACGCACGCCGTCCGCTACGAGACCGTCAGCACGATGATCACGAGCGGCAGAGGCGACGAGCTCGTCGCCGCGCACAGCAAGCTCCTTGAGATCCTCAGGGGACACGAGGGAGAGGACGTGGAGGAGATCGTCCGCGGCACCTACTTCGGCGATATCATCCATGGCTAAGAGAAGTAACTGAAAATGCAAGGCCCGCCGTCGCAGATGCGATGGCGGGCTTTTTTGACGGAAAATCGATAGTCTAGCTGATGGAATTTGTGCGATTTGCGGAAATTGCCCTTTTCTTTTGTTTGAACCTGCGCGATACTGTCATCAAGAAAATGACGGCGGCTCATCCGGCAATGACGAATCGAGAGGAGGGAAGGCGATGTCCCATGAAAACGGTCCCGTACAGTCCGTTGCCAAGGCGCTGCGGCTGCTCGACCTGCTGATGGAGGCGCACCAGCCGCTCACGCTGGCCGCGCTGAGTGAGCAGACCGGCTGGCCGAAGAGCACGATCCACGGCCTTTTGAGCACGATGCGCGAGAGCGCGGTCGTGGACCAGCAGAGCGACGGGCGCTACTGCCTCGGCGTGCGGCTTTTTGAGTACGGCTGCGCCGTGGGCGCAAGCTGGAGCGTTTCAGACCTGGCAAAGCCGCATTTGCAGCATTTGGCAAGCGTGACAGGGCAGTCGGTGTTCCTCTCATTGTTGAATCGGTCAGAGGTCATTACCATCGAACAGGTGCAGTCCCGCGCGGGACTGCGCGTCGTGTCGGAGGTCGGGACGCGTCTGCCGCTGCACTGCACCTCGCAGGGCAAGGTGTTTCTATCCGCGATGGCCGACCACGAGGCGAAGCGCGTCCTGTCGCGCCGCACATTGGAGCCCTATACGCCCAAGACCCTCGTCACGTGGGAGGAGCTCTTCCGTGTGATGCAGGCCGCGCGTGAAAACGGCTATGCCGTGGAGGATGGCGAGTACCGCTTCGGCCTGTGCTCGGCCTCCGCGCCCGTGCGCGACAGCTCCGGCGCGGTGCGCTACGCCGTCGGCTTTGTTGGCATGTTCGACAGTGCGCGTTCGCCGGATTTCCAGCGCGATATTGACTTGACCTGCGCCGCGGCGGCGCAGATCTCAACGGCGCTCGGCTATCGGGCGTAAGCAGAGAAATTTTGTGCCGCGGAGGGCGGCAATATCAGAATGGAACAGGGGAGGAGACGCAATGGCAATCAAACGCAAATTCCCGCCCCGCGTGGCGACGGTCTATTGCAGCGGCGGCTGCCGCGCAAAAAAGGATGAGGACGGCGGAAAGATCGTCCAGCGCGGCACGCACGACGAGCTCATCCAGGAGGACGGCATCTACGCCGACTTCGTCGGCGGCAAGAAGGTGACTGCCGGCTGGAAGCTGTAAAAAGGAAAAAGAGCGCGGAGAGGTTTGACCTCTCCGCGCTCTTTTGGTATGAGGAGTCTTACGGCGGCGCACCGGTGCGAAAATGGAGAGAATGTTTCTGCGAAGCTGTGCGTTCGCTGTCTTGACATTTATCATGCACAGCATTACAATAAAACCCATAAAAAGCCGCCTTTCGCGGCATTTTTACGGGTCAGCAGTTAGATATAGTTAACTGATGAAAATGCAACATTTGGTTAGAGTAAACTAACTGCCTTGGGGAACTACCATCGCGTCGGACGGGGGAGAGGACATGCACATTTTGGAACACGGACAAGGGCGGGAAAAGACGCTGCTGTTTCTGCCCTGCACGGCGGAACCCGTCTGGGCGTTTGAAAAGACGGTCGCTCTGCTTGCGCAGTCGTGGCATGTCTTTCAGGTCGTCTACGACGAGCGCGAGCCGTCTTATCCCGGCGATTTTACGTCAGTCGAGCAGACGGTCGACGAAATCACGGACTATCTTCGCGCGCAGGGTGTGACTTGCCTCGACGCGGCCTACGGCTGCTCACTCGGCGGCGCATGTCTGACGCGGCTTCTGGCGCTCGGCGAGCTGCCGGTCAAGCGCGCCATCATCGACGGCGGCATCACGCCGTACCAGCTGCCGTATCTCATACGAAAGCTGCTGCTTGCGCGCGATGTGCTGTCGTTCAAGCTCGCCGCGAATAACCGCAAAATCTTAGAGGCGGCTTTTCCGCCGGAACGATTCACGCTGCCGGGGCACGACCCGAAAAAGGAATACGACGCCATCGAGGCTTACTTGAAGACCTACTCAGACGAGACCATACGCTACATTTTCTGGTCGGGGAACAACTACGCTCTGCCAAAGACGCCCGCGAAGATCGACACGAAGATCACCTACTGGTACGGCGACGAGGAGAAAAAGGACCGCAGGAGCAATATTGAACTGCACCCCATTTGTTAGACAGTATGATATACTATCTAACAAATGGGGTGTTTTGCTATGCCAAAAGGAGTACCAAACAAACGATATACGCCGGAATTCAAGAGAATGGTTGTAGAAGCCATGAAAAAAGAACATCTGAGTATCTATGCAGCGATGCAGGAATTTGGAATTAACGACCATAAAATTAT
>NZ_JPJG01000052.1 GCF_000765235.1 Oscillibacter sp. ER4
GGCGGAAAACCCCGCCTCTCTCCGCTCCGCATCAGATCTTCTGCACCGGCGGCAAAAAGCCGCACTTCGCATTCTCCTCTGTGTCGTCCGACTCGTCGTAGGCGTCGTACGGCGCGGACGGGTCGTGCACTTTCTTCTTGAATGGCGAGCAGAGCTTATCGCGGTGCGCAAAGGCGAAGTAGAGATCGTCCGTCCAGCCGGTGTGGCCCGTCAGGATGACGGGCCGCAGGCCGCGCATGCGAAGCTTCTGCTCCAACTCCGCCAGCGACTTGACTGCGAGCTTGTTGCTCTCCGCCAGCGCGGAAATGAAGCTGTAGCCGCCGTCCGCGCCGAACCAGATCGTATCGCCCGTGAAGAGGTACCTGTCGTCAATGAGGTACACCATATGCCCCCACGTGTGGCCAGGGACGAGGAAGCATTCGATCTTGACGCCGTTGATCTCGAAGACCTGCCCGTCGTGCAGCAGCACCTTTTCGTTGTTAATGGTCACCTGCGGCAGCTTGTAGAGGTGGTAGATCACCTTGCGGCGCACCTCGCCGGTGAGATATTTGTTCTCGATCTCGCCGATATAGAGCTTCGCGTCCCGGAAAAGGCCGGGGCTGTCCGCCTCCACCGCGCCGACATGGTCGGTGTCCTGATGGGTGATGAGGATATGGCGGATGGACTTCGGGTCGATGCCGAGCCAGCCCATCTTTTCCTCAAGACGGTCATAGTTGTAGCCCGCGTCGACCATGATGGTCGTCTCGCCCTTGCGGTAGAAAAAGATGTTCGCCACCCATTCGCGCACGCAGGCGACATGTTCATCGACCCAGCCGGTGTTCAGCGGCTTGAAGATCTCCTTGCCGCGGTACATCTTGCTCATTTCCTTTTTCTGAAATTCGGTAGCTTGCTTGGACACGGCAGATTTCTCCCTGTTTTGATTTTTAGTTCAACGTCTCTAACTTCAAGTGATAAAAAGCCGCACGCGGCGTTCACGCCCGCGGAAACAGCTCTTCGCACGCGCCGCGCGTCAGCGTTTCGAGCACCTGCGGATACAGCGCGCCGATCTGCTCCTGATGTGACACCGTGAGGATCAGGCCGCGGATCGTCGCAGCGGCGAGCGCGATACCGCCGCGCGGGGTCAGGCCGCTCTCTTCCAAAAGGTCGCGGATATGTACCTCGTCGCTGTGGTAGTGCTCGGCTTTCACCTGCGCGGGGATGCGGCGCAGCAGATAGGCCGAGTCCTCCTCGATGAATTTCATCGCACCGATCTCGGATAAGCGGCTGCAGGCCGTGAGCAGCACGTTCGCGATGCGCTCGTCGGGCGGCAGGTCTTTGCCCTCCTCCAGCACCTGCTCGGCCACCTGATAGACCTCGCTGTGGATATCCTCCAGCACCTCGAAAAACAGCAGTTCTTTGGACGCGAAGTATTTATAGAACAGTCCCTTCGAGATGCCCGCCGCCTCGGTGAGCTGCTCGACCGAGGTCTTGCGCAGCCCCAGCGTGACGGCGCAGCGGCGCGCCTCTCGCAGCAGCGTTTCGCGGATAGCCGCGTTCTCTTCTGCGGAAAAGGCCATTGGCATTCCCTCCTTTGTTGAAATTTTTGACCAGCTTGGTTTATTGGTCATATTGTAGCATATCCATCGCCGTCTGGCAAGAAAAAAAGGATCCCATTCCTTTATAAATACTGAATAAAACCACAGCTTTTATCAATGCACTGCGTTATAATGATCGTGTGTATTATAAAAAGCAGAGACGATCACATGATGCAAAAAACAATGCGAACCGGTCACGCCTCACGCTCCCGCCTTGCGGCGGCTAAAGGACAAGCAGTAAACGCAAAAAAGAGGACATTCCGATTCTTTTCGGAATGTCCTCTTCCCTTTTCTTGTCACAGCAGGCTGTAGACCTCGTGCAGATCCCTGATCTCGTGGTCGATGCGGTAACCCTCCGGCGCTTTGATTCCCTCGGGATTGTACCAGCAGGTCACGATGCCCGCGTTGTCGCCGCCGCGGATATCGCTCGTGAGCGAATCGCCGACGATCATCGTCTCGCCCTTCTCGACCGGTCCGATGGCGGCGAAGACCTGGTCGAAAAACTCCTTTTTCGGCTTCTCCGCGCCAAGCTGCTCGGAGAGGAACACGCCGTCCATCAGCGCACCGAGGCCGGAGCGCGTCAGCTTCTTCGTCTGCGCGACGACCGTACCGTTCGAGACGACGCACTGGCGCACCTTGCCGCGCAGCGACTTGACGATCTCATAGCTGTCGTCGCGGTAGACGATGGTGTCGCCCAGACGCAGCTGGTAGGCATCGTTAAACTGCGGCGCGAGGGAAACGTCGATGCCCTCCTCCGCGAAAAACTCCTCAAAGCGGCCGACGAGCACCTGCGGCTTCGTGATCTCGCCGCGCTCGAGTTTTTCCCAGTATTTCATATTCAGGACGGAATAGCGCGCGACCTGCTCATCCGAACATTCGCCAAGGCCGAACTCAACAAAAAGGCTATGGATGGCGGCGCGCTCGGCGGCGTCAAAGTCCAGCAGCGTGCGGTCCACGTCCCACAAAATCGTTTTGATCATAAGATATCTCCAAAAGCAGTCAAAATTACTCTTTTTCCGCGTGCGCGGCGAGAACATCATACCACAGCAGGACTACGCCCGCAACGCCGATTTTCCGCCGCTTGCAGGAAAGATCATACCGTGGTAGAATAGCGGCAATCATTTTTGACAGAAAGGGACTGTTTCCTATGAATATCACCGTATATCTCGGTGCGAGCAGTGGCAACGATCCGACGCTTGAGACGTCCGTGCGCGCACTGGGCCGTCTCATCGGCAAGAGCGGCAACGCCCTTGTCTACGGCGGGTCGAAAAACGGCCTGATGGGTGCGCTCGCTGAAAGCGTGCTGCGCGCGGGCGGCGAAGTGACCGGCGTGGAGCCGCAGTTTTTCATCGACAAGGGCTACGAGTATGACGAGATCACGACGCTCATCGTCACGCGCGACATGACCGAGCGCAAGACGAAGATGATCGAGCTCGGCGACGCGTTCATCGCCTTCCCCGGCGGCACGGGCACGCTCGAGGAGATCAGCGAGATCATGTCAAAGGTGTCGCTCAAGCAGCTCGCCGCGCCGTGCATCCTCTATAATCTGAACGGCTATTACGACCACTTGAAAGCCCTGCTCGCTCACATGATCGACATGGGCCTCTCCACGCCCGAGCGGCAGGAGGGCATCTACTTTGCCGAAACGCTGGACGACATTCGCGCGATCTTGAAGATTTGAGGAAAAGCCGCCTTCGGCGGCTTTTCTTTTTGTGCGGCGCTTGACAGGCCTCCTTCGCTGCGGTATGCTAAAAGAAACTTAAAGTTACTCACTGTGCTGCAACCTAAAGCGCGCTTTCATTTCAGGAGGATTTCATGGTCTACACAGTCGGCGAGATGGCGAAAAAGCTGGACGTCCCCGCTTCCACGCTGCGCTATTACGATAAGGAGGGTCTGCTGCCCTTTGTGGAGCGCTCGTCCGGCGGCATCCGCATGTTTCAGGAATCGGACTTCGAGTGGTTACAGGTCATCGGCTGCATGAAAAAGGCCGGCATGTCCATCAGGGACATCCGCCAGTACATCGAGCTTGCCCTGCGCGGCGACGACACCATCGACACGCGCCTCAAGATGTTCACGCACCAGCGCGACGTGCTGCTCGCGCAGATGGAGGAGATGCGCCACACGCTCGAGACCGTGGAGTACAAATGCTGGTATTATGAAACTGCAAAGGCCGCGGGCACGATCGACGTCCCAAGGGATATGGCGGACGAGGACGTGCCCGAGCGCTTCCGCGCCATCCGGCGCGAACTCAAGACGATTCCGCAGGAGTAAAGGTAAACTGCTTTTCTGCCGACAAGCAGGAAAAGGATAAGAATAGGAAAGTAAACTATGGATCGGATCAAGAAGAATTTTGGCTTTGGCTGCATGCGCCTGCCGATGATCGGCGAAGAGGTGGATATCGAGCAGACCAAGCAGATGGTGGACGCGTTTTTAGACGCGGGCTTCAACTATTTTGACACTGCGCACGGCTACATCCAGGGCAAGAGCGAAAAGGCGCTCAAGACCTGCCTGACAAGCCGCTATCCGCGCGAGAAGTACATCCTGACCGACAAGCTGACGGCGAACTATTTCAAGACCGAGGCAGACATCCGCCCGTTTTTCGAGAGCCAGCTCAAGATCTGCGGCGTCGAGTATTTCGACTTCTATCTGATGCACGCGCAGGGTCTTGTCAACTATGACCACTTCAAGGAGTGCCGCGCGTATGAGACGGCGTTCGAGCTCAAAAAAGAGGGCAAAATTCGCCACGTCGGCATTTCCTTCCACGACCGCGCCGAGGTGCTCGAGCGCATTCTGACCGAGTATCCCGAGATCGAAGTTGTCCAGATCCAGTTCAACTACGTCGACTACGACGATCCCGCGGTGCAGAGCCGCAAGTGCTATGAGGTCTGCCGCAAATTCAATAAGCCCGTCATCGTCATGGAGCCCGTCAAGGGCGGCAACCTCGTGAACCTGCCTGAGGACGCAAAGGCCGTGCTTGAAGACCTGCACGGCGGCAGCCCCGTGAGCTACGCCATCCGCTTTGTCGCGGGCTTCCCCGGCATGATGATGGTGCTCTCCGGCATGAGCAACATGGAGCAGATGCAGGACAACATCTCGTTCATGCGGGACTTCAAGCCCCTCGACGAGACCGAGCGCGCCGCGGTGGAAAAGGTGCAGGAGATCTTCCACAGCAAGGACCTCATCCCCTGCACGGCCTGCCGCTACTGCACGGACGGCTGCCCCAAGCACATCTCTATCCCTGACCTCTTCGCCATTATGAACGCCAAGCAGATTCACCACGACTGGAACGCGGACTGCTACTATGAAGATGTCCACACCGCGCCGGGCCGCAAGGCGTCCGACTGCTTAAAGTGCGGCAAGTGCGAAAAGGTCTGCCCGCAGCACCTCCCCATCCGCAAACTGCTCGAGCAGGTCGCGGCAGAATTTGAAAAGGCCCCCGCAGCGAATTAAGCTCAAAATGTAAAATGCAGCACCGGCGAGAGAAGGATGGAAAACTCTCGCCGGTGCTGTTTGCTTGCACTGATCCTTGATCTTTATCATAACACCGCGCCGCGGTGTTTTTCTTGGTCTGCCGCTTTGGCCGTTCGGCGAGGTGGACAGTGGACCCCAGAATTTTTTGTTTGTCGCCCTTGGTTTTAGGCTATGGCTGAAGTATAACGTGGATTCTTTAAGCGAACCTAAATTTGGTGTAAATAAAGTATGAACAATTCTCGTGTCGCGCGGGAAAAATATATGTAAAAAAGCGGCACATTTTGCGCAAATTTCCGTTTCTTCCTTGCAATAACTGCTCCTTCGGCGTATAACAAAGCAAATTTTGTCGATTTTTTAACAAATTTGCGGCGAAATTCATACCTGCGGCTCACCTCGCACGCGATCTTGCCGCGCGCTGCTCCTCCACATTCCGAAAGAGAGCGGCGGCACCATCGGATCAAGGGAGAAAATCATGCAGAAAAAAACGAGTGCTCAGCCTGATTTTAGCGTTGAGCTGCACGGCGGCGCTGCTTGGCGGCTGTGCTGGCAACAACACGAGTGATGACAATACCGCCTCCGGCGAGCATGAGGTCATCACCATGAATGCGCCTTACCGCAATATGTCTCAGTTCTACGATCTGGTGCATGAAAAGTATCCGGAGATCAATCTCGAGATCATCCCCTACAACGGGGAAAACACCTCTTCCTATATGAAGGATATGCGCCTTTCCGGCGAGCTGCCCGATATTTACAGCACGACCTACTATACGCCGGGCCGCATGAACGATGAAGGCGATTTTCTCGACCTGTCGGGCTATGATTTCATGGACAACTACACCCCGTCGAGACTGCGCGACGTATCCTATAACGGCGGGATCTATATGCTGCCCATTGGCTATAGCGCCATCGGCAGCACCTATAATAAAACGCTGCTGGACGACGCCAACGGCTGGACGCTGCCGACGAACCTTGATGAGCTTGCAACGCTCAAGGACGAGGTTGAGGCGGCAGACTATGTTTTTAGCCGCTGCCAGCTGGAATATCCGGGCTTCGGCTTCCAGTTCATGTGCGCCATTGCCAGCATCTCCTTCCTCTCGAATCTCGAGATCGCCATCGGCCGCATGCGCTCGAACGCCGCACCTGAGACAGACGGCTCCTCGGTGCTCAGCGGGATGCGCTTCCTCTGCGCGGAGGACAACGCGCTCAACGCCGAAATTCTCGAGGCCATCCTTGAGATGTACGGCGCGAGCTGCACGATCTGCCCCGACAGTACGGAGCTTGTCAAGGCCTTCGAGATGGTCAAGCCCGGCGAATACGACGCCATCCTGATGGACATTCAAATGCCGCACATAAACGGCTACGAGGCGACGAAGGCCATCCGCGGCGGCAGAAACCCTCTCGGCAAGACCATCCCCATCATCGCGATGACGGCCAACGCCTTCTCCGACGACATACAGAACAGCATCGCCGCGGGCATGGACGCCCACATCTCCAAGCCCATCGACGTGGCCATCCTCGAAAAGACGATGAGAGGGTTTCTTACCCCCCCCCAGAATCCACAGCATGCGGACGAACTTTTGTGAGAAACATTCATAAACGGATAACCTCGCCCTAATACGCACAAAAACGGAACGCGAAAGCCGATGGCTTTCGCGTTCCGTTTTTATTTTCACCGCGTTGATTTCTATTTGTTCCTGCGGTAACCCTGCTCGTCGCGGTACTCGGGATGCTCTCGGCAATAAGGGTCCTTGTCGCCGCAGATCGTGTAGTCGCATTTGCAGCCGTTCGAACAGGTCGTTTTGCGGATGAGACGCGCGTGAATGAGCTCCATGCCGTCAAAATCCGGATTACAGAGCGCGGGCATGACCTCGAGAAGGTCGTGCTTTTTGGCGAATTCCGCGGTCGGACAGGCGGTGAACTCATAGTAGATGGGCTGATCCTTGTCAAACGGCGCGACGTGCATCTCAAAGTCGCCCCACTTGTCGCACTGCTTTTTCGCGTTCAAAAACGCGCGGTGCAGGAGCTTTTTGTAAAGCGGCTTGTTGATGTCGATGAATTTGAGCTTGCCGAGCTTTCGGAACGACGGCAGGAAGAGGTTCCCCTCCATCTCCTCGATCTCTTGAAGGCTTGTCACGTCCTTGCAGACGACGTAATACGCCATCAGCGCGATGCAGTCGTAATTGCCGCCCGGGCCGTTGTGGAAGTTTTTCTCCCCGCCAAGGTCGGTGCGCCAGTCGCTCAAAAAGTCGACATACTGCATCTGCACGCGCTCCCAGACGGCTTCGCGCTGCGATTCCGGATAGTGGTGCGCGATCTTCTCCCGAATTTCCGCCTTGCAGGGCTTTGAATAGATCACATGGCAGGTGCGGTCAAATTGCAGCTGATCGTCGTTCATTGTCTTCCCTCCCGTATTTTTTACGCTTGCCGATATCAGAGCGTCGGTTTGCCGTGAGGTCTTCTCCCCTGTCTTACGCTCGCTGCGCTTTTTTCATCGTCACGAGCAGCCCGCCGAACATCCAGACGTTGCCGATGGCGAGCCACGCGCAGCGCAGGGCGTTGCCAAGCGGCCGGTTGCCGAGCAGCGCCGCGAGAAAATACACGAGCATGCCGAACGCCATAGAGAAGACGCAGCACCACTTCAGATACGGTGTCAGCCCCTTTCAGAATGCGACGATCTGCGTCATCACCAGCACAAAGAAGAAGATCCAGAACAGCACGAGCGGCGGCATCAGGAAGTATGCGCTGTACTGCGTCAAAAGCGCTTCGGAAAGCCCGTGTTTCATCAGAAACACCGCCGCGCACACCGGCACATGGAAGCCGCACGCGCAGAACATCAGGTAGCCGAAAATGCCGGAGCGGTAGCGGTGCGCGTATTTCGGCGACTTCGCCGCCATCAGGCGGTAAACACCGAAGCAGGCAAGTCCCTCAAGCACCACGCCGAAAAGCCCCAGCAGTGCCGCGGCAAAAAGGCCGCTGTCCGAGGTAGAAGTATAGGCCGATAGCATCTGTAAAACGCCTTCAAGCGCATCGTCCTCCACGCCCTAGCCGAGGATCAGGTCACCGGCGAGGTGCAAAACGGACGCAAAAAGGCCGATGGTCAGCAGCTTTTTGATGCGCGGCCAGTCAAGCTCACGCGAGATGCCGATGTCATTGAAGTCACTCATGCTTTTTATTCTCCTTTGCAAAGTCGAGGCGGACGATCTGCATGTTCATCATGCCGTCGCCGACCTTCGATAAAAAGCGGAAGAATTTCCGTACATTTTGATTCCTCAAGTCGTTGTAGCCCAGCATGTAGCCGCGCGAGGACACACGCAGCCTATCGCTCCACGCCGAAAGCTCGCGCCTTGCGTCGGTGACGGCGAAATACGCGCCGACGTCCTTGATCTCCGCGTCCTTGAGCCATGTTTTGAGCATCAGCTTGACCGCCTTGCGGTTCGCCGCGTCGAAGACGAGCTTGCCGCCCGGAAACACCTCTGCCATCGCGCACACGAGCGCTTTGACCTGCGGCGTGAGGAAATAGTAGAACACGCCCGCGGCGAAGAACACCGCGCCGCCGCTCGCGTCGATCTCACTGAACCATGAGGTGTCATTTAAGTTGCAGGGGATGTTTTTCTCGCGCTCTCCCGCAGGCAGGAGCGCGTCGCGCACGGCGATGACATCGGGAAAGTCGAGGTTGTAAATTTTGCACGTGCCGTTGTCACAGGCGCGGCCCGTGGCGTCCAGCCCGCAGCCGAGGTTCACGACCGCCGCGTTCGGGTGCGATCGCAGATAATCCCGCACCTCGCAGGCGAGGTCGCTCTGCCGCATGGCGCACTCTAAAAAGCCGAACTGCTGCATCATGCTCTGCGACCTTTTCGCGAGCGTGGAAAAATCGTAGTCGATCTCTTCGATCAAGCGCATGGCCGTCTCGTCGCGGAACAGGTTCGGGTAGAGCTCCGAGCACATCTTGCGCCCGTAGAGCGGGATGACGAGCGTCTCCTGCACGGTGTTTTTCTCAATGTGGTACTTCATCGGTCTCTCCTTTCATTTTCCCGCGAGCTTCAGGCAGAAGTCGCAGCACTCATTCCCGCGGCCGAGCGTCTTTGTGCGGTGCCAGACGAGCTTCGGGTGCAGGTCGTCATAGGCGATGTCGTCGCTGTCGCAGAAGCAGGGGCAGAGCTCCGGACAGCCGTGTTCGACACAGGTGTCGTGATAGGGGCACTTCGTCATATCGATGCGCCAGACGCCGCCGGAGGTCTGATACTCCGTGGCCGCAAAGCCCGCCGTCTCGCCGTATAATTTTGGCGTCAGCTTACTGAACAGCACCGGCGGCAGATGATAGAGCCCCGAAACCTTGAGCAGCTTGAGGATGGTTTTTCTCATCGTCCACGCATGCTCCGCCACATAGCCGTGGACGGTTTGCAGCGCCTCGTCCTTGGGCATGACGGTCTGCAAGGTCTCGTAGGCAGCGATGCCGGGCAAAATTTGACTTTCCAAATGGAACTGTTTTTCTTTCGACGCGTTCAGATGCATTGAGCGCAGGCGCGACAGCTTCTCGTCCAGCAGCCGATTCAATTCGACGCTCTGTTCTGGGAATCGCTGCGCGACAGTCTCGCGGAACGCCGCAATGATGTAGTTCTCCTTCATGCGCTTTTCCTCACTTTCGCAAAAACGGCAGCGGCAGCAGCTCGTTTTGCTCGATGATGCACTCCAGCATCGCCGCAAAGCCCTGCGGGTCGCGAATTTGATACTGCATGTGGTTATGATCTTCAAAAACAGGGAAATGGCCGTCGGGATACACTTTTCTCACCGCGTCGCGGTACTTGAAGTGGTCCTCCGTGCTGCCGAATTCGAAGAAGCAGTGCTCCTGCATTTTCCTTGTAAGCGGCGGAAACGGTCTGTCTTCGAGGCTGTCGGCCATCTGGCGGCGCATAGCCGCTCATGCGGTAGCAGCGCGTGTCGAGCCCGCAGGCGATGTTCACGACCACCGCGCCGCCATGTCCCGCAAGGTAAGTCTTCACAAGCTTATCGAGCACGATGGTGCGCGCTATGACACCGCTGTGCATCGCCGCGTCCTTGTCGGCCATCGAAAAATCGTAGTCGAGCCGGTCGATGATCTCGACCGCCTTGTTGTCGGTGATCGCGCCGCGCGTCTTCGTCTCCTTCGCGCGGGCATAAACCGTCTGTAACATCGTCTCCGGCACGCCGGAGAGCGTGATCTTCTCACTCACGGTGTCCTTTCTCCATCTTTTCCGCGTACTTCACCTTTTTGCAGACGAACCACGCGATGCTCTTCACATTGCCGAGCTGCACATCAGCGTACATGCCCTCAAGGCGCACTTTCAGGCTTTGCACCGTTTCATACGGCGGGGTGAAGAATTTCATCGGCTCGTAGAGCTTTTTGATCAGCCGATCCGTCCTTCTGCACTCGCCCGACACATAGAAGCAGCCGCAGAATGTGCCGCCCGGCTTCAGCACGCGGAACGTCTCGCGGAATGCCGCCTCCTTATCGGGGAAGGCGTGGAAGCCGTTGAGCGACAGCACGATATCAAAGCTGCTGTCCTCATACGGCAGCGCGCCCACGTCGCCCTGCCGGAACTGCACATTTTGGAGTCCCATGCGCTCAGCCTTTTCCCTTGCCTGCCCCATCATGTCAGGCGAGTAGTCAAGGCAGGTAATATCGGCGCGCGGCAGCGTTTGATAGAGCGGCATCGTCAGAATGCCTGTGCCCACGGGGACCTCGAGGAGCTTTCCCGCAAAGTCCTCCGGCACACCGGTGGGCGCTTGATTCAGATATTCGTCGCACTCCTCCTTGCCCATATCCCACACCAAGCGGCACACGGCCTTGCCCGAGACGGTGGAGCAGATCTTCTTCCACCGCCTTGGGCAGCTTCTTCGGCCGGCCAGTACTGCCACGGCCTCGATGCTCAATTGCCAAGCCTTCCGGACCTTC